>CBJLVJ010000336.1:0-4572 GCA_966426465.1 uncultured bacterium
AGCGTCTTGAGGATCTCGACCCGCTGTTGCTCGCCCACCGACAACAGCCACACCGGACGGGCTGGATCCACGTGCAGCTGGTAGCGCTCGCTCAGCTCGCGTGCCTGGCGGATGACCGTGCGCGCGTTCAGTCGGAAGGGCACGCCCGGCAGACCCAGGAGAAGGTTCTCCGCCACGGTCTGGCTGGCGACCAGTCGGTAGTGCTGATAGACCATGCCCACGCCGTGGTCGATGGCGTCTCGGGGCGAGTGGAACACGACCGGCTGACCGTCGACGCAGATCTGGCCTGCATCCGGTCGGTACAGCCCGGCCAGGATGCTCATGAGCGTCGTTTTGCCCGCTCCGTTTTCGCCCAGCAGCCCATGCACCTCGCCCCAGCGCGCGGTGAAGTCCACCCCGCGGTTGGCGACAACGCCCGGGAACGCCTTGTCGATGCCCGTCATGGCCACTGCCAGGTCACTCATGCGGATGCCGGCAGGATAGCCAAGTCTGGCAGGTCTAACTCTGGGGAATGTCGCCGACGATGTTGCTGAGGGCCCAGTTCATCTGGTTGGACTGCACGTACGCGTCGTCTCTGGTCTGCGTCGGCTCGGGCGGCGGGCCTTCGTAGAAGTCGCCCAGCGTCTTGCCTTCGGGCGCTTTGACGTTGCCGTGATTGTCGATGAGCGGGCCGCGCCAGATGTTGAGGCTGCCGGTCCTGATCTGGTCCTGGGTTTTCACGGCCATCTCGGCGATGTCAGGCGGCACCAGGTTGCTCGGCTGGGTGGCTTCAACCAGGCCATCCCTGGTGTGGTAGTAGAGCTGCACCGGCTTCCACGTCCCGTTCATGACGGCCTTGACGCTGTTGATGTAGTGCGGCCCCCACAGGAAGCGGTCCGACTGGAGGATCGCCTGAGGCGCGTACGACGACTGGTCGTAGTCCACGCCGACGGCGAACTTGCCCCGTGCCGCGGCCGCCTGGGCCAGCGACGGCGAGTCGGTTGTGCCGGTGAGCACGTCCGCGTTCAGGTCCAGCACCGACTCGGCGCCGGACTTCTCCTTCGGCGGGTCGAACCACGTGTTGATCCACACCATGTGGATCTTCGCGTCCGGGTTGGTCTGCTGGACGCCCGCGGCAAAGGCGTTCAGGAAGCGCACAACCTCAGGAATGGGGAAAGAACCCACGAAGCCAAGCGCGTTCGTCCTGGTCATCTTCCCGGCGATCATGCCCGAGACATAGCGCGGCTCTTCTTCGGCCGCGTAATAGGTGGCCAGGTTCGGCAAGGTCTTGAAGCCCGAGCAATGGTCGAACTTGACGTCGGGGAAGGCCTTGGCCGCTTCCAGCATGTAATCCATGAAGCCGAAGCTCGTGCCGTAGATGATGTCGAAGCCTTTGCGCGCGTAGTCCTCGAAGACGCGCTGCGAGTCGGACGTTTCCGGCACGTTCTCGGTGAAGGCCGTTTCGACGCTCGAGCCGAGTGCCTGTTCGAGGGCTTTGCGGCCGTCGTCGTGCGCGTTGCTCCAACCGTGGTCGTTGATCGGCCCCGTGTAGACAAAGGCGGCGCGGACCTTCTTGCCGCTACTGGCCACGGCTGGGGCGGTGGTTGGCGCCGCCGCGGTGGTCGGTTTCGGCGCGGCGGCGGCGGTTGGTGGGGCAGCAGGGGCGCTGGTCGGCGCGGCCGCGGGCGGGGCCGCGGGTGTGCTGCATGCCGCCAACAGCCCGCTCGCGGCGCTGCCCGCGACGAGCAAACCACCGAATCTCAGGAGCGTTCTGCGGCTTACGTGCTAGGCTGACAGCTCGGTCATTAGCCTTCCCTTCTGCGTCACCCTTTACGGTACGACGCCCATCCTCCCGGTCGGACAGACAGTGTGCCCAATCGCGAGCCGCCCTGTCTCGGGCAATCTGACGAGGCGGCCGGCAAATCGGGCCTGTAGAACGCCCGGTCGGCTGCCGATGCTCAATCAAGGTGACCAGCAGTACAGGCCTCACGGCCGATCAGCTCGCAATCTTGCAATCGATCTCGGCCGACGTGGCCGCGGCGGTTGACCCGCTTGCGCTTGCCGAGCACGTGGTCACCGAGCTCCACGCTCGCTTTGGCTACGAGCTGCCCAGCGTGTATCTGCTCCACCAGGACGGCACGCTGCATCTCGCTGCTCAGATCGGCTACGCCCAGCCGTACGAGACGATCCCTGCCGGCGAAGGCGTGATTGGCCGCGTGCTGCACGATCGGGCGCCGGTGCTGGTGCGCGATGTCGCGTCCGAACCGGCCTTCCGCTTTGCCGACCCGCAGGTGGCAGCTGAGGTGTGCGTGCCGATTCTTGGCGCGGGCCAGCTTCTCGGCGTCGTCAATGTCGAAACGCGGCGACCGGGTGTGCTTGGCGAACGCGATACCGCCCTGCTCGAGCTCCTGGCGCGCATGATGGCCGTGTCGCTGACCAACGCGGAAAACCAGCGCCTGCTCAAGACACTGCTCGGCAATCTGCCCGGCATGGCCTATCGCTGCCGCAATGACCGTGATTGGACGACCGAGTTCGTCAGTCACGGCTGCCTGGAGTTGACGGGGTATGCGTCAAGCGCCTTCATGACCCACCAGGTCGTCTTCGGCGACCTGATTCACGTCGACGATCGTGACCGGCTGTGGGCGGACACGCAGGCCGCGCTCGCCGCCGGTCGCTCGTTCAAGCAGGTCTATCGCATCAGCACGGCGAGCGGTGAAGAGAAGTGGGTCCTGGAACAGGGCTGTGGCGTGCCTGGCCCGGACGGTCACGTGGTAGCGCTGGAAGGCTTCGTGACCGACATCACCGAACGGGTCCGAGCTGAGGCCGCGCTCGAGGCGAGCGCCAATCAATACCGTCAGATGTTCGAGCAAAACCGCGCCATCCAGCTGCTCGTCGAGCCGGAGAGCGGCACCATTGTCGAAGCCAACCAGGCGGCGTGCGACTTCTATGGATATAGCCCCGAGGCTATTCGACGGAAGACCATCCACGAGATCAACACGCTGGCGCCAGCCGAGATCCTGGCCGAGATGGGCCGCGCAGCCAATCAGGAGCGCAGTTACTTCATCTTCCAGCACCGCCTGGCGTCAGGCACGGTGCGGGACGTGGAGGTCCACTCGGGCCCAGTAAACATCCATGGCCGCCAGCTGCTGTACTCCATCGTCCACGACATCACCGAGCGCAAACGGACCGAAGAAGCGCTGGCGCATCAGGCCCTGCACGACGGCCTGACCGGGTTGCCCAACCGTGTGTTGCTGCAGGACCGCCTGGCGCAAGCCATCCGCATGTCGGAGCGCGACGGGCGGCCGTTCGCGCTCTGCGTGATCGACCTGGACCGGTTCAAGGACGTCAACGACAGCCTCGGCCACCTGGCGGGCGACGAGCTGCTGCAGGAGGTCGCCTTCCGACTGCGCCAGACGCTGCGCGCCTCCGACACGGTGGCACGTCTGGGCGGCGACGAGTTCGCCCTGGTGCTGCCCGACGCGGACACGGGCGCGGCCATGCACGCGGCCGAGAAAGTGGTCGAAGCGCTGGCCGCCTCGCTGCTGCTCGAGGGGCACGAGGTGGCCGTGGGCGCAAGCTGTGGCATCGCCCTGTATCCCGAGCACGGTGGCGACGCCGACGCGCTGCTGCGAAAGGCAGACGTGGCCATGTACGTCGCGAAGCAAACGCGCGGCGGCTACGCCCTGTACACACCTGATCAGGATCAGTCCAGCAGCGAACGGCTCACGCTTGTCGGAGCGCTGCGACGGGCGATTGCCGATGACGAGCTCACGCTGCACTACCAGCCGAAGGTGGACTGCCGTACCGGCGCCGTGGCCGGCGTCGAAGCCCTGGTTCGCTGGCAGCACCCGCAGCAGGGGCTGATTCCGCCCGACCGCTTCATCCCGCTCGCCGAGCAGACGGGCCTCATCCGACCGCTCACCCGCTGGGTGCTGAACGCCGCGATGCGCCAGGCGCGTGCCTGGCACGACGAGGGGCTCATGCTGTCGGTCGCGGTCAACCTGTCCGCGCACGACCTGCAGGATGCCCAGCTGGCGCACTGGGTGCGCACGCTCCTGGCGCGCTGGAACGTCGGCCCCCAGTGGCTCAAGCTCGAGCTCACCGAGAGCGCGCTGATGGTCGACCCTGCGCAGGCCCTGCAGGTCCTGACCGAGCTATGCGAGCTCGGGGTGCGCATCGCCATCGACGACTTCGGAACCGGCTACTCGTCGCTGGGCTACCTCAAGCGGCTGCCTGCGCACGAGCTCAAGATCGACCGATCCTTCGTGGCCGACATGGCGGCGCAGGAGCGCGACCACGCGATCGTGCGCTCGACCATTGACCTGGGGCACAACCTGGGCCTCGCCGCGGTGGCCGAGGGTGTGGAGGACCAGCGCACCCTCGACCTGCTCGGCGGCCTCGGCTGCGACCTGGCGCAAGGCTACTTCCTGAGCCGCCCTCTACCCGCCAGTCAGATCTCCCACTGGTGCCGCGCACGCCAGGACGACGAGCACGACGAGCTCCTCGCTGCCTAGAACAAGAAGTAGAAGAAGGACTAGAAGAAGAAGACGAAGAGTTTTCTTGTGTAGTCGCAAGTCTGCGGACTTGCTCCCC
>CBJLVJ010000337.1:0-4572 GCA_966426465.1 uncultured bacterium
CTGGCTTCGAACACTTCAGCGATACCCATCAAAGACATTGCGCAGGGCGCCAGGCACCCGGAGCGGATCGTCGGGATGCACTTCTTTTCGCCCGCCCAGCGTATGCCGCTGGTTGAGGTGGTCCGTCCGGAGGGAGCTGCCGAGTGGGCTATTGAAGCCGTCGTGGCGGCGGGTACGCAGATGGGCAAGACCGTCGTGGTCGTTGCCGACGCACCTGGCTTTTACACGTCGCGCGTGCTGGGCGTCATGTTGAACGAAGCCGCGCTGCTCCTGGCCGAAGGCGCGCGGGTCGAAGACGTGGACCGGGCGATGACGGCGTTCGGGTTCCCTGTCGGACCGTTCGTGCTGTACGACGAGGTCGGCCTCGAAGTGGCGCTGCACGCGGGCGAAAGCGTGGCGCGCGCATTCGGCGAGCGCATTCCACCCGCGCACGTGGTCGGGGACCTGGTCGCCGCGGGCCAGACTGGCCGCAAGGCTGGCGCCGGGTTCTACCTGTGGCGAAAACCATCGCGCCTGCCAGCGTTTCTCGCCCGACGTCCGGGCCGAGTGCCGAATCCCGCGGTGTATGGCGGCAGTCCGCGACAGGCGTTCGAAGACACAGACATTCAGGACCGCCTTGTACTGCTGTTCGTGAACGAGGCAGTCCGCTGTGTCGACGAGGGCGTGCTGCGATCGCCTGCCGACGGTGACCTGGCGGCTGTGCTTGGCCTTGGCTTTCCGCCGTTTCGCGGCGGACCGTTCCACTATGCGGATGCGCTCGGAGCTCAGGCGCTTGCCACCAGGCTGCGGGCGCTGGCGGCCAAACACGGTAGCCGCTATGAGCCGGCCAGATCGATCGCCAGTGGCCGCAAGTTCTTCCAGGAGTAGCCAACACATGCGCGCCGAAAACTACTTCGACAGCAACACGGACCTGAGGCTGTATTACGAAACGATCGTCGATTGGGAGCGGCTCGTGCCGCTGTATGCCGAGCCTCACGACGCCGAGCGACCACAGGACACGGCGCGTAGCTGGCGTGAGGTGTTGTCCGTGGCAGGCGACTACGTTGGCCGCCAGGTCTCGGCGCGCGCCGCCGAAATCGACCGACTCGGAACGCCACACAAGGGCGACATCAAAGTGTCGCCGCCCATGGCCGAAAACCTGCGGGGTCTGGCCGATCTCGGGTTGATCGGACTGGGCATTCCGCGCGAGTACGGCGGCGAGGGCATGCCCTTCGTGGTGCACTCCGCCGTCTTCGAAATGCTGGCCCGCGCCGACGCGGCGACGATGGTCCAGTACGCGTTCTACACCAGCCCGGCGGCGATGATCGTGCGTTTCGGCACCGACACCCACAAAGAGCGCTGGGTGCCCAGGCTGGCCAGGGGTGAGGTCATCGGCTGGGTGGCCATGACCGAGCCGGAGGCGGGCTCAGACGTCGGCAATGTCAGGACGACGGCCACACGCCAGGCGGATGGAACGTGGCGAATCAACGGTCGCAAGCAGTTCATCTCCAGCGGGAACGGCGACGTCGGCGTGCTGCTGGCGCGCGCCGTGCCAGGCTCACGCGGACTCGACGGCCTGGCGCTGTTCCTCGTGCCGCGCTGCGTTGACGACGCGGAGCCTGGCGTGCGCGAGAACTTCACGATCGAGCGGGCCGAAGAAAAGGTGTGCATCAACGGTTCGCCGACGTGTGCGTTGTCGTTCGAGGGCAGCCAGGCAGAGATCATGGGCTCACCCGGTGATGGCTGGCGCCAGATCACAACCTTCATGAATGAGGCGCGTATCGCGGTCGGTATTCAGGCGTGTGGAGTGGCGCAAGCATCGCTGCGCGCGGCCGAGGACTACGCCGCCCAACGCGTTCAGATGAACAAGCCCATCCGCGAGCATCCGCTGGTGGCCGAGATGCTGCTCGACATGGACACCAGCGTGGCTGGCATGCGCGCGTTGTGGATGGAGGCGGCCGTGGCCTACGACCTGGTCCAGGGCATCGAGCGCCGGCTGCATGGGCTGTCGGAGGTGGACCCGGAGCGCCCCACGCTCGAGGCGCGCAAACGCCGCCTGGAGCGCTACCTGCGAGAGCTCACGCCGCTGGTCAAGTACTACGGCGCCGAGGAAGCCATCCGCGTGGCGCGCACCGGCATGCAGGTCTTCGGTGGCTACGGCGTGGTCAAGGACTACGAGGTCGAGCGCTTCCTTCGAGACAGTTTGATCCTGCCGATCTACGAGGGCACCAGTCAGATCCAGTCGCTCATGGCCACCAAGGACCTGCTGAAGGTTGTCATGCGTGACCCGCGCGTGTTGCTGGTCCCCGGCGGACACAGTCCATGGCTGGCCGGGGCGAGCTTCGATGGCGACATCGGCCGGCTCTATCGCGAGGCGCTGCGAAACTTCGGTCGGGCACTGGCCTGGTTGATGTTTGACCTGGGCCGTCAGATCGGACCGAAGCGCGCGGCGCAAGTGGTGCGCGGCAATGGCGAGCTGGACGAAGACGACCTGGGCTACGTGCTGCTGTCGGCCGAACGGCTGACACGCATGCTGGCCTATCTTCACACCGGTCGGCTGCTCGGACAGCAAGCGCAGCGCTGGCCCGCGCGTCAGGCGCTCGCCGAACGTTTCATGAAGCGCACGGCGGATATGTGCGCGCTCGAAGCGCGGCGGGTGGTGCGCGGCGACCGAGATGCGCTGCAGGCGATCGAGCAATGGCGACAAACGGCGTGAAGAGCCCGCCGCGCGAGCGCGGCGAGCAGGTCTACGCGGCGGCGCTGCGGCTGTTCCGCGAGAAGGGCTACCACGCCACCTCGATGCAGGACATCGCCGCCGCCGTCGGGCTGTACAAGGGCAGCCTGTACCACTACATCGGCGGCAAAGAAGACCTGCTGGTGCAGGTGTTCGAACGCGCCATGGGCGGCCTGCTTGCCGACGTGGAGCGGATTGTCGCCGACACATCCATGCGACCGAGCGCGCAGCTCCGGCTGGTGGTTCAGGCCCACGTCGAGGCGGTGTGCGACAACCTCGACGCGCTCACGGTCTATCTGCACGAGTTTCGTGCCCTCGCGGGCGAGACGCTCGCCAACGTGCGAACGCAACGTGAGCGCTATCGCCAGCTTGTGTCGGAGATCGTCGAGCGAGGCGTTCGGCTGGGCGAATTCGGTGCGCCCGACGTGGACATCGCCACGCTCGGGCTGCTGGGCATGTGCAACTGGGTAGCACAGTGGTACCGGCCCACTGGGCGACTGAGCGCGGGGCAGATCGGCGCGTATTTCGCGGACCTGGCGCTCCAGGGTTTGAAGCGCGCTCAGCCTTTGGAGCCGAGCACGATCTCGCCGAGCGTCTCGCCGAACGAGCGGACGAGCGACGAGGCGTAGCGGTCGCTCAGCTCGCGCAGCAGGTCTTCGGGAAAGTTGTCTTCCGGCGCGCGCGCCGCGAGCTGGTCGAAGAAGCGATTGACGTACGGCGTCAGAAGCATGGTCAGCGCGGTGATCAGGGCAAACCGGAGAAGACTCTTCACCATGTGGCTACGTTGAATACTACCCGTCGGTCAGCGCCTTGAGGGCCGCCTGCAGACGGCGGAGGCGATCGGCGGGCGGGTGGATGGCGCCGTAACGCTCCCACTCGTAGGTCGTGGTGAGCAGCTCGACGGCGCTGGCTGCGGCGGGTGAATGCTGCCGCAGACGCGCTTGCAACTGGCCGGTGGTCTCAGCCGGGCGACGTCCGAGACCCTGGCTCGCGGCCCAGTTGAGCAAGCGCTGGTAGGCGGCCCAGCTATCGGCCACCCCATCGTCGGCCGCCTGGCCGCCTGGCCGCCGGGCGTGCGCTCGTCGCGCGAGGCGGCTGTGCAACCAGCGGACCAGCCAGCCGAACAGATCACGAGCATCGGCGCGCGGCGTGCCGGTCCGCTCGAACTCGACACTTTCCACCTGACGCGGGCTGCCGCGGCTCGGGCTGCCGATCCAGTTCTGCAGCAGGAGCCTGGCCGCGAACAGGGCCAACCCCGTGCCGGCCAGCAGCAGGGTAAAGATGATCAGGCCGGCGAGCCAGGCCAGGTTTTGCTGGGCGGCGGCCAGCGCGGCGGGGTCAGGCAGCAGGTCTGGGGTTGGACGCGGTGGCGGCAGTGGTGGTGGGCCCGGGCTGCCGTGTGGCAGCAGCGATGTGAGCCACGCCAGGACAAGCCCGATGGGCAGCAGCGCCAGCTCGATCAGGCGCGCCAGGGTGCGCCACATAGCGCCGAGCAGCTCCGGGCGCAACCAGCCAACGAGCACCACGGCCGATGCCGCGGGGAGCACGGCGGTCGTCGCGGCGAGCGTGCGACCATGGCTCAGCGAGACCAGGTCGGCCGCGTCCTGGCGCGACAGAGCCATGCCGATCAAGCCGGCGACGGCAAACACAGCAACACCAGCGCCCAGCAGGGTGGGGTCCGGGAGCAAAAACGGCCGAATCAGCGTAAGCACCAGCAACAGGCAGACCGCGAGCACGCTGAACTCGGTGCGGACCTCAGCAGGTGTGAGCTCGGCAACGGTCAGAGCGCCACCCCGCCACCACAACCCGATACCGATCGCGACTGGCACGATGCTGCGTGCGAGCCACGCTGCGAGGCC
>CBJLVJ010000338.1:0-4571 GCA_966426465.1 uncultured bacterium
GCGATCCGCGCGCCACGCTCTGTCTGTTCACCGAGCGTTGGCCCGGTCCGTGGATGCACGTCGAAGGCGAAGCTGTCATCGAACGGCTGCCCGAGGCGATGCCGCTGCTGGCCGATTACTATCGGCGGCGCGGGCAGGATACGAGCACCGAGACTTTCCGCGAGCGCATGCTGGCCGAGCACCGGGTGCTGATCCGCATCACACCCCAGCGAGTGGTGCCCCGGCCCGGCGCCTGACCAGCAATGCCAGGTCTGGGGCACTCCCAGTGCTCGATAGGCCCGCGTCGTCTCGCGCTGCGAGGTTACTTCGGCATCAGGCGGCTGGGCTCAGCTGGGGGTGGCCAGCGGCGAGGCAGGCGCACTGCTCACGGCCGCAGCGCATGCAGCTCACGTGGCCAGCAGCGCAGGCGACACTCAGTGCGTTGGCGACGCGTCGCGCGGTCCGCCAGCAGACGGGACAAAGATGAGCCACGTTATCGTGGCCTCGGTAGCGATGGTATCGATCAGTCATAACTCCAGGGGTGCGGCAGACGCGCGCCCTGGTCCCGGATCGTATTTCGCTGCACGAGGCGGCTACGTCCGCACCGAGGGCCTCGGTGACTTGCCGCTACCACAGTATGGCGCATTCAACACCATCACCCAAGCGTTTTCAGCGACCCTCCTCAGGCACGGTCGTCAATGGCAGTCGGACAAGGAAGGTGCTGCCACGGTTCTCCTGGCTGCTGATGCTGATGGTTCCACCGTGCTGCTCGATGATGTCTCGGGCGCCGGCGAGGCCCAGACCTGAGCCGGCGATTTGCCCGCCCACGTTGCTTGCTCGGCGAAAGCGCTCGAACACGTGCGGCAGGTCCGACTCGGGAATGCCGAGTCCTGCATCGGTCACCGACAGCACTGCCCAACTCCGGTCACGAGCGACCTCGACGAGCACGTCGCCACCGGAGGGGCTGTACTTGATCGCATTGGAGAGCAGGTTTGCCAGTACGCGCTCGAGCCGTTCGGGATCCCAGAATCCGACAAGCTCCGGCAGCGCAGGTGCGAAGCGCAACCGGTGAACTTCCGACGTGTGCTGCTGGCTGGTGACGGACTCTCGGGCCAGCGCCACAAGGTCAATCGGGCGACGTCGCAGGTCGAGCGCACGTCCGGCCTGCAACCGCGTAGCGTCATGCAGCTCGTCGAGCTGAGCCGATAACGCCGTGATGCTCGACTGTATCGTGTCGAGACGTTCCACCAGTTGTTCGGGGGTCGGCACCTCGCCACGCGCGGCGCGGCGACGGACCATCTGGATTTGCCCCTTGAGCGCGGCAAGCGGATTACGCAGGTCGTGTGAAACAAGGGCGACGAAGTCATCGCGTGCGCTGATAGCCGCTTCGGCCGCTTCACGCGCAGCGTGTTCAGCAGCCAGCAGGTGATCCCGTTCTGCCTCGAGCCGTCGCCGTTCGGCGACGTCGCGGCCGATGGCGGAAACCCCGATCACACCGCCCGCTTCATCCAGGATAGGACTGAGGCTGAGCGAGACCTCCACCGGGTGACCGTCCTTGTGCAGGCGGGCGGTGTCCCAGGCAGGCACCCGCTGTCCACCGCGCACGCGGGCCATGACCGTGTCGTGCTCCTCCAGCTGGTCGGCCGGAATGATGTCCATGATCGGCCGACCAACCATCTCTTGCGCGGTGTAGCCGTACAGCCGGGTCGCGGCCTGATTCCAACTGGTGACGATACCCTCGAGCGTTTTGCCCGTGATCTCATCGTCTGACGAGTCGACAATCGCAGCCAGTCGCGCACTGGTATCGTCGGCATGCTTGCGCTCGATGATGATGGCCGCCGTACGGCCGACCAGTGTCGCCAGGCGCAAGTGCTCGGGGGTCGGGCTCCGCGCATGGCGGTAATACAGCGCGAAGGTACCCAGCACCTGGCCGTCGAGCGAGGTGATCGGCGTCGACCAGCATGCACGCAGGTCATGGCTGAGCGCCAGGTCCCGATAGTCAGCCCACAACGGGTCGGTGGCAATGTCGGACGCGACAACCTGTTCGCGGCGAAATGCAGCGGTGCCGCAAGAACCAACGCTTGGGCCAATGGTGATGCCGTCGATGGCGCGGTTGTACTCGTCGGGCAGACTCGGCGCGGCGCCGTGCCGCAAGTGACATCCATCCGCATCCACCAGCAGAATCGACGCCAGCAGACCATCATCGGCGAGCGCCTCGACCGTCCGACACAGGTCCGCGAGGACAACCCCAGTGGACGAGCCGCGCGCAATCAGCTCCAGTGCGTCTCGCTCGCCGACCAGCAGAGCCTCGGTCCACCGCCGCTCAGTAATGTCGGTATTGGTGCCCAACCAGCGCACGATCTGGCCGCGCTCGTCGCGGATGGGTAGCGCGCGGGACAGGAACCAGCGGTACTGACCGTTTCGGCCCCGCAGCGGATACGTGTCTTCCCAGGGCTCGCCGCTGGCCCACGCGGCCTTGATGCGCGCCACGACGCGATCGACGTGGTCAGGGTGGTGGACCTTCGTCCAGCCCCAACCCTGAACCTCCTGGACCGTGGTGCCGGTGTATTCGTACCAGCGGCGGTTGTACCAGAAACGATAGCCGGTGACGTCCGCCATCCAGGCGAACTGAGCGATGTTATCGGCCAGGGTCCGGAACCGTTCTTCGCTCTCGCGTAAAGCGACTTCGGCTTGTCGCCGCGCAGTAACGTCCATGCACACGCCGCGCATGGCCATTGGACGTCCGCTGCTATCGCGGGTCACCAGACCACGCGATTCGTACCAGTGCACGTCGCCGTTCGGCCAGACGGTACGGTAGATCAGATGGAGCTCACCACGGGCTACCGATTCACCGATCTCGGCGCGCACGCGCTCCCGGTCGTCGGGGTGGAGGTGGGCGAAGTAGCGGTCCAGCGTGCTGCCAAGGGCGCCCGGCTCGAGACCGTGTATGGCCTCCAGTTGGGGCGACCACACCACCCGATTGCAACGCACGTCCCAGTCCCAGATGCCCATGCTGGCGGCGCGCAGGGCGACTTCCAGTCGCTCGCGGCTGGCGCGCTCGGCAGCGAATGCCGCGGCGCGTTGCAAGGCCACGGCGCACTGCCCTGCGATCGCGATCAGCAGCAGCCGATCGTCTGGCTCGAACGTCCTCTCCGTGGGGAACGCCAGGGCAAGTGCGCCCGTGGCGTGCTCCTCCAGAAGGATCGGCAAGACGGCCAGCGCGGCGTGCCCGGTGGAGCGCTCTGCCAGGTACGGGAACGCCTTCGCGGCTCGCTCGAACGAGCCGATCCACACGGGCTGCCTGGTACGTACGACCTGCGCCGCGGGCGTGGAGGCATCCAGCGGGATGCGCTGAAACGCCTCGAGGGTCGCCTCGCTGTAGCCGATGGCGCCCACCAGCTCGAGCGCGTCACCATGCTCGGTGCGCAGCACGAGCGTGCCGGCTGAGGCGGCCGTTACCGGCAGCGCATAGCGGAACACGGCGTCGGCCACCTCGCTTGTGGTCAGTGCTCGCGAAAGCGCGTCTGCGAGCGACTGTAGACTCGTTAGACCGCCTTCGCGTGTGCTGTCGGGCTTGCCCGACCCGGTCCTCCCTTGCACGCCTGTCCTCAAGCCCACAGTATGCCGCGATGGCTCGGCCGAGGAAACTCCCGCGGAATGGCGCCTGGCCGAGACGTGCCAGCTTCGAACGCTTCGGTCCCTTCTATCCTGTGGACGTGAGGGATGAACACCTGCTGAGTTTTTTGCAACGGCTGCGCGCGGTGCGCGAATACACGCCGGAGCCGGTGGACGACGCAACCATCAGCTCCATTCTCGAGGTGGCTCGCTGGACCTCGACGGGTGGCAACCGCCAGCCCACCCAGGTGGTCGTGGTGCGTGATCGGGGTGTGCTGCAGAAGTTCGCCGAGTGGGGCGCCAGACCCGGCGGCTCGTCGGCTGTGTCCCTGCTGCTGGTCTCGGACGGTGACCAGGCAGCCTTCGACGAGGGTCGGATGGCTGAACGCATCGCCCTGGCCGCGCGCGCCTGCGGTCTCGGCTCGGTAATCGCCACGCTCAAGAACGAAGGCCCGGACCAGGCCAAGCGGCTGCTTGGCATCCCCGAGGAGCGCCGCGCACGGACCATCGTTGCCATCGGCCATACCGACACGGAAGCTCGGCGGGGGCTGCCCAGACAAGGCGCCGCCGCGCGTCGACCCATGAACGAATTCGTGCACTGGGACAGATTCTGATCACGCTCTGATCACGCTCGAGCCGCTGGGCTGGCAGTATTGGGGCGTGATCCAGGTCAGCAATGTAAGCCACGTGCTCTACCCGGTCTCGGATATGGACAGGAGCGTCGATTTTCTCACCAACGTGCTCGGGGGGTTTCTCCAGCGGCGGGGACAGACGATCCACATTGCTTTTGGCCAGACGCTGCTGGAGCTCGTCGAGGCCGTGCCGGCGGCCGAGCCCCAGACGCGGTACGCCGTCGGGCTGGCCGTCAGCGACCTGGACGCCTCCATGGCTGAGCTGCAAGCACTCGGCATCGAAACCGTCCGGCCCATCTGGAAAACGCGTAGCGTGTGGGGACGCCAGGCCGTGGTGCGAGACCC
>CBJLVJ010000339.1:0-4570 GCA_966426465.1 uncultured bacterium
GGTCTTCGCCGAGCAGCTCCGGTGCGATCTCACGGGCATGCGCGTGCAGGGCGGGCCCGCCGGCGCGTTTGGAGTAGCTCAGGCCGAAGCCCTCGGCGCCGTCGGTGGTCTGTATCCAAGCCAGCAGCACGGCGACCTGGTCGAGTGGCTTCTGGCGGCCAGTGAACACTTTCGCGTCGCTCGCCGGTTGGCGAAGCGGCACGAAATAGAGCTGGCAGCGCACGCGGTCGATGCGCGTGGCTGCCGTGGTGGCCGATGTAGCGGGCCGAGGAGCGGTGGTTGTCATGGACATGGGGCTATGCCGCTACTGGCACTTTGCTGCTCTGGAACTGCGGCAGGTATTCGGCGTGCGCTGCCAGCAGGTCGTCCAGCAGAGATTGAGCTGTGCGCAGGTCGGGCACGAGCGGGTCGTTGACCATGGCCTGAAGCGCGAGCTTGCGATTGCCCTCGAGCGCCGCCCGCACAATCAGCTCCTGGTTGACCACGTGGGGCTGGAGCGTGCTCAGCACCCCGCGCGGCAACGGTCCCACGGTATGTGGGATAGCCCCCGCCGAGGTAATCTCGGCCAGCGTCTCCACGACCGCCTCGCGCTGCACGTCCTCGACCTGGCCGATGTTCGGCAGGTTGACGATGGTGCGCGTCGAGCCACCGTTGACCACCGCGGCGACGATGTCCGCCGTTGCCTCGTGTGAGCGAGTCACCTGGGGGAACTGCTCCGCGGAGATGGCCGCGCGCACCTGTTCGCGCGCAGTGGCCACCTGCTGGCGGCGATTGGGAATGGTCGTCAGCTTGACCCCGTACTGTGCGCCGCGCTGGGTGGCGTCGGTCAGGAAGTACGGGAAAAACTCGGCCAGGTGCCGATCGCCAGCGGCTGGGAGCGCGTCGTACAGGTCGAACAACGTCAGCTTCAGCTTCCAGCGATCGATGAACGGATCGTGCCAGTCGCCGCGATCTTCTGGCACCGCCAGCGGCCGACCCTGGGCCACGTGCTCACGTACCATCTGCAACCCGTTCTGGCCGCGAATGGTGAAGTCCAGCAGCCAGATGAGGTGATTGACGCCGGCGACCCGCATCTGGAAATCCTCGACGCGCGCGTCAAACATGCGCATCAGAGCGCCGCGCACGCCGAACAGCTCGTGGCACAGGCCCATCACCTTGATGTGCGAGGTCTTCGCCACGACGCGCGTAAGGACGGTCAGCGGGTTGGTCAGGTTCAACATCCAGGCGTCGGGACAGCGGCGCTCCATCGCCTGTGCGATACGGACCATCACCGGCACGTTGCGCAGGGCACGCGACAGGCCGCCCGGGCCGACGGTGTCGCCAACCGACTGGTAGATGCCGTAGCGCTCGGGAATCTCGAGGTCGAGCGCCATCGTGTCCAGCCCGCCGGTAGTGATCGTGACGACCACGAATTCGGCGCCGTCAAGACCCTGCTCGAGATTCGTGGTGGTCTCGATCGAGAACCTTGCGCCGGTGCTGGCCATCAGTCTGGTGCCATACCGCTGGATGTCCTCGAGGGCTGTCGGGTTGACGTCGTGCAGAACGATTGTTCCACTCAGGTCGCGCGACAACGCCAGGTCGCCCAGTAGCTTGGGCATCCAGTTGTAGCTGCCGCCACCGATAAAGCAGACGCGTGTTTGAGCCATGCCCGGACTGCCGCAGGCCGCATGCCGCGCAGCGTCGTGGCCGTTAGAACACCACTATGACGAGTCCTCGGGCCGCCACGCCGCGCGGCGCATGTCGACGTGGTCGTTGCGCAGCGGCGTCCCCTCCGCGCGCAGTCTGGCCATAGCCTCGCGCGGGTGTCCGGGCGCCACGCGCCCGCTGCTGTTCACCACGCGGTACCACGGCACCGCGCCGCCATACAGACTCATGATTCTGCCGATCAGTCGCGGGGACGCCCGACCGGAGCGTTCGGCCAGGTAGTCGGCGATGTCGCCGTATGACATGACCCGTCCCGGCGGAATCCGCTCGACGAGGGCGAGCACCTCCTCCACGTAATCATCCGGAGTCACACCACGTTCCTGGCGTCGAGCTGCTGTGGCACGCAATTGTATGCGGCACTGCTACCGGCCACTGTGGCGGACGGAGCAAGGGAACGGCTCGGCCGCAAGTTACACTGTTGAGTCATGATCCAGGGCAGCCGTGTGCGGAGCGACGTCGTTCAGCAGGTGCTGCAGGAAGTCGCCGAAACGGGTCGGCTCAACGATGCTCGGGAAACGCAGCGCAGCCGGCGGATGCTCAACATTACCAGCGATACCGGCCAGTTGCTCTACATGCTCGTGTGCGCGATGCGCGCGCAGCGAGTCCTGGAGCTTGGCACCTCGAATGGGTATTCGACGCTGTGGCTCAGCTGGGCCGTATCGACCACCAACGGACGGGTCGACACCATCGACAGCGACACCTACAAGGTGATGCTCGCGCGCGACAACCTGGACCGCGCCGAACTCCTCCAGTTCGTCACGATCCACGAGGGTGTGGCCCTAGACGTCCTGTCCCAACTGGACGGAGGCTACGACCTGGTGTTTCTGGACGCCGATCGGGCAAGCTACATGCGCTACCTGGAGCCGCTGCTGGGCCTGCTGCGACCGGGCGGACTGCTGGTCACCGATAACGTTGTCTCGCACGCCGATGAGCTGACCGAGTTTCTCTCCGGACTGAAAACGGACGCGCGCCTGATGTCCGTAACGGTGCCCATCGGCAAGGGCGAGGAGCTCACCTATGTGCTCGATCCCGGCCAGCAGGAACAAGCTGTCCAACCGGGCCCGTAGCTTCGCGCCGGTGCAGGTCATCTGCACGGGCAGTAGCTTCGGTCAAGCGTGGCACGCGCGATGCCTCTATGCGCATGAGGCGCAACGACGCGTGCGCCAACCCTCGAGCGAAAGGCTGTTGCAATGAAATTCGTCTTTGGCGTGCTCATCGGAGCCATCGGCGTCTGGGCCTACCAGAATGGCAAGCTACAGGGTCTAATGGGTGGGCATGGGCTCGATCAGGTGGTCAACAACGACCAGATTCGCCAGGTCACTTCGACCGTCACGGAGCGTGTGAAGCAAGCCGCGGGCTCGCAGATCAGCATGCCGTCGGCCACCGAGGTCGCCACCCGACCGTCCGAGCCGCTTCCGCGCCAGGAACCCGAAGGCAGCCACGTCCAGAACGGCTAGCGCCGCTCGCCTGAGTAGCTCCTTCGCGCTGGTACCTTAGCCGAAGTCGAAGGCCGTGAGCAGGTCGCCTGAGCGGGCATCGCGCTCCGAGAGCGGCTCGAGGTTCCAGCGCTCCTCGATCAGCTTCAGGATGGCGGTCGTGTCGTACTGGGTGTGGTCGACGAAGCCTTTCCTGGCGAACGGGGAGATCACGATGGTTGGGACACGCACGCCGGGTCCCCAGCGGTCGATCACCGGCGGCGGGACGTGATCCCATCGCCCACCGTTCTCGTCGTAGGTGATCAAGATGGCGGTGTCCTGCCAGTAGGGACTGTTCTGAATCGCGGCGACCAGGTCTGCGACATGCTGCTGGCCGGCCAGCAGGGGCGCGTAACCCGGGTGCTCATTGTCCGGACCCAACGGCTTGATGAACGACACCGCCGGAAGCTGCCCGCCGGCAACATCGCTGTAAAACTGCTCCTCGTCCTTCAGGTGGGCGGCGCGACCGGGCGTGCCGTCGGCGTAGTTGGCGAAATACGCGAATGGTTGATGGTGGAATTGAAACAGGGGATCGGCGTGTCCGAGCACGGCCGTGTTCCAGCCACCTGAATACCACGCCCAGGCAACATTCTGGCCGCTCAGCCGGTCGCCGATCGTCGGCGCGGTTTGCTGCGGCACGAGCATCGTCGGGTCGGTGATGTTAGTCGGATGCGGAGTGTTTACCGCAAACGAGGTGTTCACCGCGAATCCGTCTGGAGTGACCTGGCCGTCTTTGACCATCAGACCGTTGTCGTCGAGCTGGGCAACAATGCCCTGTGGCGCCTCCGGCCACGTCGGCGCGCAGCTACAGATCAAGAACTGGTGGTTCAGGAACGACCCGCCGAACGCGGCGTGGAAGAAGTTGTCGAGCATGGTGAACTGCTGAGCCAGCTTGCCCTCGGGCAGGTTGGTCGCGTCGTAGTAACTCATGACCAGGCCAGCCGCGTCGGTCCAGGCCACAAACTTGTCCATCTTGCCGCCGTCGATCTGGTACTGCTCCTGGTAGTAGCGATGCAGCATGTCGCCCGTCAGCTGATTCGGGGCGACGTACCTGGTCGCATCGAACGGCGCGACAGGCAGGTCGGCAGGAAAGCGTGGGTCGGGTACGGGCGGACTGAACAGGGTGTTGAGCGGCTGAGGCAGGCTCGTGTACGGGACACCGTCCTTGTCCACCTGTGGCGTGGTCGGGCCGGCCTGGTCCAGGCCATTGGCGCCCGGGAACGCGCCGTACAGGCTGTCGAAGCCCCAGTTCTCCTGATAGATGACGACGATATGGTTGATCTTCTCCAGGCCAGTCGTTTGGGCCACCGATAAGGGCGCAGGCCCAAGTGCAAGGACACCCGACAGCACCAGGGCGCCGATCGCTCCAAACACACGCATGGGGCGATTGT
>CBJLVJ010000340.1:0-4565 GCA_966426465.1 uncultured bacterium
TCCTTCGAGCCGCATGCCAGGGGACCCTTTGCGATCGCGCGCCACGAGCGGCAGGTCGCGCGTCACGCGCGCCGTCCGCCCGCTCTGGGCGATCAACAGGGCGTCTTCATCGCCCCCGAGCACCGCCGCGCCGACAATGGTCGCCCTGGGCGCGAGCTGCATGGTCGCCACGCCGCCGGTTGCGCGACCCTTGCGCGGGTACTCCGCGAGTGTGCTGTCCTTGATGAAACCATTGCTGCCGGCCACCCACAACGCGCGGTCGTCCTCCTCGGCGATCCAGTCGGCGCCAACCACGCGCGCGCTGCCTGATAGGCCGATCGCCTGAACCCCCTGGCCGACTCGCCCGGCGGCCCGAAGATCGCTGTCCGAGAACCGCAGCGTCTTGCCGTCGGAAGTGGTCACCACGTAGTCGCCCCCGCCGGGGCTGACCAGCACCTGCGCAACTTCGTCCTTGCCGAGCAGCCGCAGATCCGGCGACGGCTTGTCGTCCACCTTGATGTACTCGGACAGCGCCGTCTTCTTCACACGACCCTCGCGCGTAAAGACGACCAGGTACAGCTCTTCGGAAAAAGCGCTGACCGGCACGATGCCCCCCACGCGCTCACCGGGATCGAGGCTGATGAAGCTGCGGGGTAGCTCGGCGCGCGCGGCGCGCGTGGTTTCCGGCAGCCTGGCCACCCGCACCGACGCCACGCGGCCGCTCGACAGCTGGCACATCAGATAATCGGTGGTCTGCGCCGGCTTCACGCTGAGCAGGCGCTCGTCCCCTCGCACTGTGCCCGCATTGGTCTTGCCCGCATAGGTATTGGCAGGCATCGCCTTGAGCCCGCCGTCGGTGGTCAGGGCCACGAGCGCGGGCTTGCTCTCGATCGCCGCGCGGACTTCAGCCACCGGCGCGGCGGCGTGCGCGTCGGACAGGATGACCGTTCGCCGGTCATCGCCGAACTCATTCACGACGGCCTTCATCTCATCCTTGATCAGCGCCACCATCTTCGGCTGGTGTGCCAACAGGTCGGCCAGATACGCGATGGTGGCTTCCAGTTCCTTCTTTTCCGTCCTGTAGCCGGCCAGGTCCATGCGCGTCACCTGGGCCAGCGTCATTTCACTGATTCGCTGCGCCTGGACCTCGCTGAGTTTGAAGCGGTTGATCAGCTCCGCCCGCGCGACCTGGCGGTCCCTGGCCGCCTGGAAGATCTTCACGATCTCATCCGCGTGGACGGCGCCAATGATCAGACCCTCCACCAGGTGCAGCCGTTCGCGAGCGCGCGCCAGGTCGTACTCGCTGCGCCGCCGCAGGACGTTGAGCTGGTGCTCGTTGTAGCGCCGAAGCAGCTCGACCATGCCGACCGTCCGCGGCGTGCGCGCGGGCTCGTTCTCGGCGCCAAACAAGAATGTCATCTGGACCGAGAAGCTCGTCTGCAAACTGGTGTGCTGATACAGGCCGGCCAGCACTTCGGCAGGATTGGCGTCTTTGCGCAAGGGAAGCACGATCCGCGTTCCGTTCTGGTCGCTGGACTCGTCCGGGATATGGCCCTCGAAGACGAGGCCCGGCAGCTTGCCGTCGTTGAACGCCTTGGCGATGCTGGTCTTCACGTTGGCGCGACCGACGAACGGCACCTCCGTCACGATCAGCCGTTTTCCGCGCTGGTCCTCTTCCAGCCTGGCCGTGCCTCGATGGACGATACGGCCGCGGCCAGTGGCCAGATAGTCGCGAATGCCTTCGTCGCCCACCACCGTTCCGCCAGACGGGAAGTCCGGGCCCTTGACGTAGCGCATCAGGTCGAGCACGCCCATCTGGGGCTGCTCGAGCAGGGCGATGCAGGCGTACAGCACCTCGCGCAGGTTGTGGGGCGGCACGCGCGTGGCGAAGCCGAGCCCAACGCCGTCCTGGCCGTTGATGGCGGGCGGAATGCGAGCCGGCAGGTAGTACGGCTCGACCACTTTCGGGTCCTGCTTGTACGTCGGAACCAGCGGCACGGTGTCTTTGCCGATATCGCGCAGCATGACTTCGCCGATACGCGACAGGCGCATCTCGGTGTAGCGCATGGCAGCGGCGGGATCGTCGTCGTCGCTGCCGAAGTTGCCCTGGCCGTCAATCAGCGGATAACGCAGCGAGAAGTCCTGGGCGAGCCGCACCGCCGCGTCATAGATGGCTTCCTGGCCATGCGGATGGGCCTGACCCATCACGGTGCCAACCACCTCGGCTGATTTGACCGTGTCGTGCGTCGAATCCCAGCCCATGCGATACATGAACCACAGGATCCGCCGCTGCACCGGCTTCAGCCCGTCGCGCGCATCCGGGATCGCCCGTGCGTTGGACGATACGCCATATTCCGCATACGAGTTCTGAATCGCCGCCGAGAACTCTTCCTGGCGGATCTGCTCCGTTTCGAAAGCCATCGGCCTATACGTCCAGGTCTGTCAAGCGCGCGGCTTCGGCCAGGAATTCACGTCGCGCTTCGGGCCGCGACTCATCCATCAGGTCGGCCACCACCTGCGCGGCGATGGCGCTGTCTTCGAGCGTGACCTGCTTGAGGATGCGTGAGGCCGGATGCATCGTCGTCTCGCGCAGCTCGGCGGCGGTCATCTCGCCCAGGCCCTTGTAACGTTTGATCGGCGCGTTTTTGGCCTCGGGACTACGGCTCATGAACCGGCGCAGCGCCTCGTCGTCGATCAGCCAGTGCGTCTTGTTCTTCCACTTGACCGAGTACAGCGGTGGCATCGCCACGAACACGCGGCCGCTCTCGATCAAGCCCGCCGTCTCCTGATAGAACAGCGCCAGGAGCAGGGCGCGGATGTGCCCGCCGTCCACGTCGGCGTCGGTCATCAGGATGATCTTGCTGTAGCGACACTTGTCGATGTTGAACGCGCCGCGCACGCCGGTGCCGATGACCGACACCAGCAAGGCATATTCCTTGTTGAGCTGCAGCCGCTCTGGCCTGGCGTTGATCACGTTGATCGGTTTGCCACGCAGAGCCAGGATGGCCTGATAGCTGGCGTCGCGCCCCTGCTTGGCATTGCCGCCGGCGCTCTGGCCTTCGACGATGAACAGCTCGGCGCGATCGGGATCGGTCGTGCTGGCTCGGGCGAACTTGGACGTGTCGAGGTCGACCGTCTCGGTGCGCTTCTGGCCAGTCCGCGCCAGCTGCTCTTCGGCCGCCAGGCGGTTGGCCAGCTTCTGGTCGTCCTGGATTTTCTTCAACCAGTCTTTGGCCTGCGCCGGCCGCGCATCGAACCACTCTTTGAGGCCTTCAATGGCCACCGAGCGCACGATGCCTTCCACAGGCGCGTTGTTCAGCTTGTTCTTCGTCTGGCCTTCGAACTGAGGGTCCTTGAGCTTGACCGAAATTGCCGCGACCAGGCCCTGCTGGATGACCTCGGGCTTGAACGCCTCCTTGTCGCGATTCTTGATCACACCCATCTTGGCCGCGTAATCGTTGGCCACGCGGGTCAAGGCGGCCTTGAAGCCGCGCTCGTGGACGCCGCCTTCGGGCGTACGCACCGCATTGGCGAACGAGTGCAGGTCGAGCTTGTAGCCGCGATTGGGTAGCAGCGCGACCTCTACCTGGACCTGCTCGCGTAGCTGGCTGAAGGTGATTGGCTTGGCAAACAGCGGCTCAGTACCGGGTGGCGTCGCCGCGCGCACGAAGTCGGCCAGACCTTCCTTGGAGTGGAACGTCTTTGTGACGACCGCCTCCTGCTCGTCGTCCCACATCGACAGGTGCAGCGCCAGTCCCCGATTGAGGTGCGCCGCCGCCTGAAGCCGCCGCTCGAGCGTCTCGCGCGGGAAATAGGCGTCGTGGTCGAAGATCTGGGCGTCGAAGCGCCAGCGCAGCTGGGTGCCGCGCTGTTTGGGGTCGGCTGGCTCGATCTTGTGGGTGAGCGGCTTGCCACGCTCGAAGCGCTGAAAGAAGTGCTGGCTGTCGCGCCACACGTCGAGCTCGAGCCATTCGGACAGGGCGTTGATGACCGTCGCGCCAACGCCGTGCAGGCCACCTGCCGTCTTGTAGGCGCCTTCGGCGAACTTGCCCCCCGAGTGCGGTACCGTCAGCAGCACGGTCGCCGCCGGCAGCTTCTTGCCCTGATACGTCATCGGGTCGAAGGGCATGCCGCGGCCCTCGTCCAGGACGCGCACGACGCCCTCGCGGTCGACATCCACCCAGATCTGCTTGCCGTAGCCGGCGACGGCCTCGTCGACGGCGTTGTCGAGCGCCTCCCAGAGCAGGTGCACCAGGCCGCTGGTGCTGGTCGACCCGATGTACATTGCGGGCCGGTGCCGAATCGCCTGCACGCCCTCCAGGACGGCAATATCGCGAGCGGTGTAGTCGCTCTTTGTTTGCGAAAAACGCTCTTCCGCGGTGAGGGCCGCGGCACCCCGCACTGCCATTTCTCGCTAAAACCTCGGGCTCAGTATAGAACGAGTGTTCACCCATCCCCGTCGAATTGCGCCACAATCATGGACCAGAACCCGTCCTCGACGCGGCTGGCTAGATTTCCAGAACGCCATGGCGCACCGCCGATTATCAGCACGCCAGGCCCGACTCGGCCAGTCCTGCCAGCGCCGC
>CBJLVJ010000341.1:0-4562 GCA_966426465.1 uncultured bacterium
CGGTGGCACCCGGCAGCGTGAGCGGCATCCACCTGGCCAGCGTTCAGCCGACGTTCAGGCTGGACGCGGGCAGCAGTCGAGTGGCGTTGGCGGAAGCTGCCCGAGACTGACGTGGAGATGCAACCAACCACCTCATCGCCCACCGAAGCGGCCGCTCGGGCCGCCGCCTATCGTCGCCTTACCCTGGCCATCCTCGGCCTGGACGTGCCGGCGCTGGCCGCCGACCTGCGCGCCCAGCGCCTGGGGCAGGACCGCCCCACGCCGCTGGTCGCGCCGCGGCCACGCCGCGTAGCCTGAAACGACCTGGCACCCCGGATGACCACCAGGCTCGTCCCGCTCGGCACCCGGCGGGTTTACCGCCTGGAGCGATCGCACCGCCGCCCTGGGCTTCTCCGGCAGCTGCGGCGGCTCTGGCGCCAACGCGCCCACTGAGCCGAGCGCCGGCGCCGACGGCAGTTGCCCGCCGGCCCGCGATCCGCTACTGTGCGGCCTCGCTCCGCGTCTTCAGGGCAAACCTGCGGTGACTGCCGCGGCCGCTGGCGAGGGAAGGCCACCGATCTGTTCCAGCAAGCTGATGCCATCGAAGTAGGAACGGCAGTCCGTCAGCTTGCCAGCCACAACGTCGAGGCAGAACGCGGCCGGGACTTCGATCCTTCGGTTCGTCGGCGGCACGCCCACGAACTCACCCTGGTGCGTCCCAGACAGCACGCACTCGACGACCAGTGAATCACCAGAGGAGAGCGTCCGGACTATCCGGTACTGAAGATCCGGGAATGCTGCCGCGAGCGCGGACTGGACCGCATGCATTCTGCCGGCGGCGCTGGCGCCAGAAGTTGGATCAATGGCGTGCATGGAGTCGGCGAGATAGCCGTGGATCGCAGCCCCCTCGCGCCGATTTGCCAGGTCCAGGATGGCCTGGACGACCTGCTCGTTCTCGCTCATGCTCAGCCCCTCGATCGGTAGCGACGCCCCTCTGGACGCGCGTCATCATGCCTCGGGTCAACGCAATAGGTTCGTGTACAGGTCCCTTCGATCGCGCCGGTTTGACTCCGACAGTTACACGTGAGCTTACGCCAATGAACGGCCAAATCAAGAGTCCGCTGGCCATGGGTGGCCGACCAGGGCACTGACCGGCCCGGCTACCACGGCGACGCCTTCTGGGACACCGAGATTTGCGTCCTGCCGCTGTTGACGTATGCCATGCCGCTCGCGATCGCCTGCGCGCTGCGTTGACGGCACGGCATCGTTTCCGCCGCCACCGCGCGAGCCCGTCTGCGACGGCTGCGGGGGCGCCGCCTTCCCGTGGCGGACGATCGATGGCCAGGAATTGTCGGCCTGCTGGCCGGCCAGCAGCGCCGCTTTCGACGTCAATGCGGATATCGCCCAGGCGTGGTCCGCTACCTCCGGCGCCACGACTGATGAAGCGGAGCTCCCGAGCAGAAGTCGGACGCAAGCGTGCCGGAGCCGGACGTGACCGTCAGGGGAGCAGCCGCTGCGCGTTCCACAAGTGGCCTGCTTGTCAGGCGCTGTTCAGGCGACGATGGCTTCTGTCCGGGTCGGAGTACAGCACCCTCGCCAATGCTGCCATTCACATGGACCACCGACTCCCCGCCGATGCCCAGTTGCGATGCCGCCGCAAGCTCTACGGCCGTTCCGATCGATGGGGGTTTGCGCTGGTTGCTGTCGCGGCCGTGGCCTGCCTCTCAGTACGCTGGGATCCACAGCCCATCGATGTGCAGTGGCTGGCGACGCTGCCGAACACCGTGGGCCTGACCATGTTCGCCGGACACCCGATGCGGCGGCTGCAGGGCTTTGCCGCGCCACTGTTCTCGACGAACCCCGACCAGCCGAGCTGTGGGGCCGGACAAGCGACGTTCGTCTATGGCATGGCCGACCTGAAGGCGCGGATCGGCCCGGCGATGGGCGAGCCACGCGACTGCGAGCATCCGATCAACGCCGATGGCGACACCGTTCAGTTGACGACGACCGGGCTTGCCACGTACACCCAGCGCACGCAGACCTTGACGTTCACCGATGCAGTCCACGCGTGGACGCTGATGGGCGGCGCAATGAGTGTGTGGGCGCTCGACCCCCAATGACCCAAGCTCGCTGTTAGACAACTTGCCCGAGCTGACGGCGCGGATCGGCCAGCCGATGCGAGCCCTGAGAGGCGGACCGCACAGGCGCGTCTCAGGCCGCGGTCTCCTTGGTCGCTGCCGCCAGGGCGAAGACGCGCACGACTGCCGTACCCTCGAGGACAGACGTACTGGCGCGGTTGAGCACCTCGGTTCGGAGCTCGAGGCGGTTCTTGTCTGGCAGCCAGTGCTTGACGGTGGCCCTGACGCGGAGCAAGTCCCCAACGTGCACCGGGGCTCTGAACTCCAGCTGCTGTGACTGGTAGACGACGTAGTAGCCTGGGGGCGCCACATCGTTGCCCAGGACGGCGCCGACCTTCGAGGCGACCAGCAGACCGTGCACAATGGGCTCTCGAAACAGCGTGCGGGCGGCGAAGTCCTCGTCACGGTGCAGCGGGTTATGGTCCCCGCTGGCTCTGGTGAAGGCCCACTCGTCGCTGGCGGTGATGCGTGTTACCAGCTCGAAGGTCTCGCCGATCGTGAATATTCAGCGGCTCCAGGTGCTTCTGAGCGGACCAACCCACACGAACGCAAGCCAGGGCCACCACAGGGCTGTCAGCGGGTTTAAGGCAGGATGCAGGAGGATCAAAGGTGTCATGGTTGCTTCCGTTTCGCAACGACTCGCGTAGGTGAGTTTGGTCATCCAGCGCAGCGCGCTCCGTTGCGCTGCTCCGGATTCCCATGCTAGGGGTGACGACCCGGCCGGATCCTGACGGTGACTGCCTGGGGTCCTGAACGTGGGCTGTCTGGCGCCGCGCGATCGCTCTCTGGTCGGGCTCGCGCCCGCTCAGCCAGTGCGACGTTCCCGCTGCTGTCGGATCGCGCCAACTCCAACGGCGCGACGATCACCTCCGAGCGGCCAGTCCATCCGACTGGCGTCGATGAGTGGCGAGCCGAACCGCCATCGTGATCAGGATGGAGATGGAGGGGACCGTCCGGTTCAACGAGTCGCTGACCGAATGCGAGGATTGGTCGATCCAGATGAAGATGGCCGCACTCAGTCCAACCGCGGCGAGCGCCGTCAGCCGGGCCTCAACCGCTGTGAGCCGCCAGGCCGCGCGCATCGGCGTCACGGCGACCGCGGCTCCGATCAGCAACAGGCAGATCTGCACGATCGTGGACGCCTGGTGCTGGATCACAATGAACGCGCGCACGTAGTACAGGACGAGCGCTATGAAGATGCCCAGTACGATCAACCGCAACGCGCTCACCGGCCCAAGTGTCGACCGCATTTAGCAGCGCGCGCAATGCCTGGGAGGGATCGCACATGCTGAGCTCTTGCCGACCAGCCGACCGCGTTTTGACGACACTCGCGTCGCACCGGGCGAGCGGCCACGCCTCACACCGAAGGAGCGAGTCGTACCCCGTGGCTCGCGGCCTGGCGTAGCATTTCAAACGAGTGCTGCCCGACCGCATAGACCGGCAGTCGGTCGCCGCCGTCCGCGCGGTCCTCGACGACTTCGACGTCGGCGGACGACTGAAGCATATCCGCGAATTCATCTGGCGCGGCGGTACGCTCCAGCTACGGGCCGATCGCGGCCACGCGGGCCAGGTGCGCGACGTCTCGTACGCGCTGACGGCCGAATGGGCCGCCCCGGTTCTCGAGCGCACGACATCGCCGATCGCGAATGGCCTCGTTTCCTGGCAGCGCCCCGTGCTTGAGGGCCGCTGGGTGCGCGGCAGCAGCGGCTATCAACTGCGCGTCGGTATCGACCTGTCGGCTCCATCCGCGATCTATATTCGCTCGCAGCGGTTGTTGTCGCACGTGCCATTTGTCAGACGGCCGGCCGCGCAAGTCGAGGAAGCGTTGAACCGCGAGCTGAGGGCCTACGTCAATGCGTTTCTCAGCCAGTCCTTGCCCGTCCCACAAGCGGCGGAGCTGGACATCCAGCGCCTGCGCGAGCTCGGCCTGGCCGCCTAACCGGTCCCCGCGCGATGCGACCTCAGACGCGGCCTCCGACTCCAAGCGCGTGCAGCTCGTCAGTGCGCTCCACCCATTCGTCCGGCAGAGCGCTATTCACCGCAAATAGGGGGCCCCAACCGACTACCTGGTCTATCGATTCAAAGTGGTCGTGGTGCAGCACATCAAATGGTCGGGAGCCAACGGCGACCGCGCGCCAGAAGAAACGGTGACGCTCGAGTTTGGCGCCATGCAAGTGAGCTACGCACCGGTGAGTGCGAACGGAACGCCGCAGAAGCCGATTACGCAGACCTGGAATCAGCTGACCAACTCTTCGACGCTGGAGGTGCTGGGACCCTGACAGTTCGGCCCAGGAACGGGGCACAGTTCGGCCCAGGAATGCGGCCAGTGAGACTCGGTGGGATTCTGAGGTTGTCGGCCGCGTTCCTACGCGTCGGTCGCGCCCGGGGTCGGGTCAGCCAGGCCATGTCGGGCCACCAGCACGGGAATGCTGGCGAGGTCCAGCT
>CBJLVJ010000342.1:0-4561 GCA_966426465.1 uncultured bacterium
GTGCTGTTACTCCGTTCATGTGAGATGGTCTTTCGACGCTCGGCCGCGGGCAAATGCCTGAGGATCGCCGCGACAGCGGTAGTGCGCTGGATGGGCTGGTCGGTGACGCTGCCGCTGCACACCGCGCCGTTGGCCAGGTTGACCGCCTTGGCCACGATCGTGTGAGCGATCGAGAAGGAGCCGGCGTCCGGGCGCGTCACATTGAAGCCACCCTGGGGAAACTCGGCCGTGTTCGTCACCACTGGTGCGTTGAAGAACGTTGCACCGTTGTCCGTCAGCGTGACCTGCCAGGTCTGGCCGACCACGCCGGTGATCACCTGGAACTCCGCTCCAACTGTCTGCGGGAACGGAGTATCGTCGAACATCGATTTGAGTGTGAACGTGCTGGTCCCATCGGTGCAGACGCCCGCGGTGCTGACCGGCCGTCCGAGGGGGCGGCCGCTGGCCTGGGCCAGTGGTGCTCCGAGAACACCCACAGCCATTGTCGCCGCCAGGGCGGCACCGAGCACCGCCGCCTTAAATCGAGGATGCATAGCGCATCTCCTTTGCACAATTTCAGAGCCACGAAGCCCGTCACTGCCGGCAGATTCAGTGTGTGGTTCCGAGAGAGCAATACTTCCGTCCATGCAGTTCAGATTGGAGTCGGGCCGTTGCGGTTGGAACATTCGGACGAAAGTCCGGTGGAGCCCTGCGCTGGTCAAGCAGAACCGGCATCGATGGGGTTGGTTCCGCCGGATCTGCCAGCAGCCGCTGTCCCGGCACCGGATCACGGTGCGCGGCTAGAACCGAACTCTACGAAGGGTGGTATTTCACCGTTGGCTCCACAGCCCCCGCGCGGATAGCCCGCTCCTGATCGTCGCCCAGCACTGGCGTTCGCCGTCGTCGGCGACCAGGCCATTGCGCTCCGCCGCCGCGCAGAGCGCCTCTTCGACATCGCTCTGCTCGAGCGCACTGGCCGCGATCCATCGGCCCAGCGTCCAGGCGGCGTGATTGAGCGCGCTGTTCCGCCCGCCTGATGGCGTCTTCACCAGCTCGTCGATGACCTTTGCTATGTAGGCCTCGCCGGGGCGTGATTTCCACCGCTGCTGTCCGGGTCTGGCCTTGCCGATGCTCACCCCGCACGACTACAGTCGCGAGCCGATCTTTGGAGGCCCCATGCTTCGTCCCCTGCCGGCGTTTGCTCTCGCCGGTGTGCTTCTGTTCGCTCCAGCAGTTTCGCTTCCAGCCATGGCCGCGGCCGCCCCGTTCTGCCAGGCTGGCGAAACGCTGTGCTGACCGATGGATTCGCGGCACTCGCTGACTTCATCGGTGCCCGCATGGGGCAACCCACTGAGTGCCCGCACGCGGATGACAAAGGCAACATCGCCCAGCGCACCACGTCGGGCGTTGCCACGTACCTGGCCGGTGACAACCTACTTACTTTCACGATTGGCTGGAATGCAGACCGACTCCAGTCGTGGGCGCTCTTCCCGGATGGGCTGCACTACCTCTACGAGGACCGAGGTAGCGGCACGACCGTGCGCCTGCCCGCCTTCTCCGACGCGGACTGCGCCAGCACGCCAGCGGATGCATCTGACCCAGACACACTGTCGACGTACTGCGCCCGAGTTGACGCCGATGCTGCCGCTAACACGGCGACGACGCCAACCCCCGCCTCTAGCCTGACGACCCCTGATGCGGCTGTCCCGGCCGAGAGGACGGTCCCAGTCCCTGCTCCGGCGGCATCGCTTGTACCTGCCATACCGGCACTGCCGGCTCGGCCCATGCCCCCGGTTGCCCTACACGCCTGGGCAGTCCCCAGTGGCGGCTCGCTCCAAGTCGATCCGCGGTTGGATGAGGTGTTGAACGACCTCTGGACATGGGATGTAGGGCGTGCCTTGATCGCTGACGGTGCCAACCAGGGCGTGCGCATCTGGATCGAAACAATGCCCGAGCCCTCAGGCTCAAGGGTTTTCGGTGACTACACCCCGGTCAATCGTGACATCCGCATCAACGCCGGCGAGATGTGGGGCGCCACGTCGTGGGTAGTTGCCGGTACCCTCGCCCACGAACTCGCGCATGCCTCGGACGATCTTCACGGTGTACCAATGGCCATCTCGACGAAAGCGTGTTACCAGACCGAAATCCACGCCTTCGGCACGATGATCGACTGGGACACTTTTGCCAGGGGCCACTACGGGCGAGCAACGGGTCCCATGGTCGCTGAACTGTGGGCGCTCGGCGCGGAGTGGAAGTTAGGCAACGTGTTTGGCTATGACCAGTCGGGCGCCCTCATTATCGACAGCATCTTGCACGACTACGGCGAGTCGTGCGGCAGTCGCCCGCTGCCCTGGGGACTCCCCGCCGCGCTCAGCGATCTTCAGCGCGCAGGAGATCAGTGTCGTGTGTCGGGCCGCACCCACGGTGGAGCTGTGCTCCAAGCGGCCAGACCGTCTATCTGACCTTCGAGCGCCCTATGCGAGTCCGGGACGAGCGCCGATAAGCTCACGCGCGGGCAGGGCGCCCTGCCCGCGGCGCAGGCTGCCCAGATCCGCGAGCAACTCGCCGCGATCCTGTCGCGTGTTCGAGGACGCTACGCTCGCTGCGCCGGTGCTCGCCGACAAGCTCGCCGTCAGTACGGCCGAGGAGCTCCTGCGGATCGACCATGCTGCAGGACGCCGTCAGGTCGCCGACCGTGCTGTCGCTGAGCAATGGGGACAGGCTGCGCCCGCCGCGAGGTGCGCGACTGGAAAGTCACTTTCCAGCTGCCGCCAGTAGACCAGCGAAGCGAGCAGGTCCTCGAGCTGGTCGAGCAGCTGCGTAAGGTTCTAGCCGCTGGGCCGGTCGCAGACTTGACGGCGCCGGCGCGCCGCGCGCTCCGGACAGGCGGCGCGCGAACTCAGAGCGATCGTGGCCAGGTAGCTGGCCGAGGTGTGCGCGGTTCGCGAACCCTTGACGCGCAATCGCGATAGCGCTACATTACCTGGCGTGGCATAAAAGTCACGCTAACCGTGGCATAGAACGCACGCTGTAGGGACCGTGGGAGTTTGCCCGCGGCTTAGAGAGGCATCGAAATGGCAGAGCAGAACACCGGGCAGTGGGAGGCGCTTCGCGAGAGCATCATCGACACGCCTGAGCTCAGGGAGCACTACGACCACACCAGGGCCGCCGTTATCCGGACACGTGAGCTGCTGCAGCAGATAGATGCTGAGCGACAGCTTGCTGGTCTGACGAAGGCCGCGCTTGCTGAGCGCATCGGCGTGGACGCGTCCGTTGTACGGCGGTTGTTCTCGGCCGAAGCCAGCAACCCCACACTTCGCACTGTGCTCGAGATGGCCGACGCGCTGGGCATGCAAATCAGCATCCGCCCGCCGCGGCGCCGCCCGCCGTTGCGTGATGGGCGGCATGCGCCGATCGCTCGGGTTACCCGCCGCGAGGCTGTCCCGGCCTGAGTGCCTGGGCAGCCCTGGGCCGTCAAACTCTTCAAGCGCCACAAATCCGACGACGCTGCAGAGACCTGTCCGGCTCGGGACTTCCTGAACTCGGCTCCGAAGAAGGTCGCGGCGCAACTTATTGCGATCGTTGACGCTGTAGCCGCCTCCCCGCCGCCGCAGTTCACCGGCGGCGGCATGTGGGAAGCGATGCGCGGGGATATGGCGGGGTTCTATGAGGCTCGCACGCGTGGCCCTGACCGACGTTTGTACCGCCTGTTTTGCATCCTCGAGCAGCAGGCTCCAGGGCTGACAGGACCGACGATCGTCGTCATCGCTGGGCTGTCCAAGCCAGTGGGTACCGGATTCTCGGGGGCGGAGTACGCGCACATACGGGCGCTCGGCCATGAGTACCGCCGTCGCAGCCCTAGAAGTGTGGTCTGACACATCCAGGCGGGCAAACGCCTCAACTCGCTCTACAACGCGCCAGAGACCACCCGGGCGTGCAGATGGCCAAGGGTCCACTCTGACAAGACGCGCGTGCTGACTGCGCTGCTGCCCGCGTAGCGCGTGAGGTGGTCGCCCCTGCTCCGCAGTCCGATCGTCGGTCGCTCCGCTACCCGTGCTGACCGCTGCAGGGGGCTGGGGCGGGGGACCGGCCGTCGGCCCCTGGCGGGGGCACCGCTCGCCGTCGGGCAGCCTGACCCAGCACGGCGCCATGGGTGGCCCGGGTGGAGCATCGGGTAGCCATCTCTGTGCCGCCCGCCGATCTGACGTGGGTCGTCAGGCCCGAGGCTCATGCGGTCCTGCGCGCGGCGCTTGGTTTATCGGCGTCGAGGTCTTTGGGCTGTTGCAGGCCGGCATCCAGCCCGCTTCCGATCATGGCCCAGCATTGGCGCTCGCCGTCATCGGCGAGCAAGCGATTCGCCCGTGCCGCCGCGTACAGCGCGTCCTCGACCTCGGCCTGCTCGAGCGCAGTGGCCGCGATCCATCGGCCCAGCGTCCAGGCGGCGTGATTGAGCGCGCTGTTCCGCCCGCCTGATGGCGTCTTCGCCAGCTCGTCGATGACCTTCGCCGGGTAGGCCTCGCCGCGGCGGTTGTCAACGGTCAGTAGGATCGCCCCAGTTACGGTCAGGAAATCTCCCCGCTGA
>CBJLVJ010000343.1:0-4543 GCA_966426465.1 uncultured bacterium
AGCAGGGTCGCACGGGTCCGGCCACCTGCACGTTGATCTGGCCCTTGGACGGCACCACCGAGCCGGCGGCGGGCTCCTGCGCCACGATCTTGCCGAAGTCGCCGATGTTGGCCACTCGCCACCTGACAGGCCGCACCGTCCAGCCCGCGCCAGCGAGGTCGGCCCGCGCCGCGGCGCATTGTTGGCCACCGAGGTCCGGCACGCGGACGCCGCTGGAGACCAGCGCGTGTACCGTCGACCCGGTTGCGGCGAGCGCGTCGGCCTGCGGCTCCTGGCTGACGACAACACCCGCTGGCGTGTCTAGCGTCGCCTGCTCCTGGACCTCGAGCGTGAGCCCGGCTTTCGTCGCCGCCGCCCGCGCCGTCTCCAGACTCTGACCAGCAAGAGCCGGAACGCTGGCCTGCCGCGCTCGCGCCAGCGTCGGCACGCCAATGAGCAGCAGTGCGACAAGCGGCGCCGCGGCCAGCGCCCAGCGCCTGGAGCGGATGGCCAACGCTCGAGGGCGCCGCTCGCCCGCCGCCAGCATGGCCGCCCGCATCTCGGCGGCCGAGGCGAATCGCCGCGCCGGGTCTTTCTGCAGCGCGCGCATGACCACGCGCTCAGTCGCCGCCGAGAGGTCCGCCCGCAAGCGGCGTGGCGGCCGGACGGGGGCGTGGAGGTGCTGGCGGGCGGTTTCCTCCGGGGTCTCGGCCCGAAAGGGAGGCTCACCCGTGAGCAGCTCGTACAGCATGGCGCCGAGTGAATACACGTCCGCGCGACCATCGACGCGGCGTCCCTGTGCCTGCTCGGGTGAGACGTACAGCGCGGTGCCGTAGACGCCCTCGGCGTCGGCGTGGCCGTGGGTCGGCGCGGCGATGCCGAAGTCCGTGAGCACGGCCCCGCCACCCGGCGCCACAAGCACGTTGCGTGGCTTCACGTCTCGATGCACGATGCCGTGGCTGTGGGCCACATCGAGCGCCGCGGCAACCTCAGCTCCCAGCCGAAGAACATCGCGCTCGGGCAGCGGGCCGCGCTGGCGGAGCACCTGACGCAGATCCGGCCCTGGCACGTACTGCATGACCAGGAACGCCGTGTCGTCGACCAGACCCCAGTCATAGACGGCGACGATGTTCGGATGGCTCAGCGCCGCCGCGGCCTCGGCCTCGCGGCGAAATCGATCCACGGCGTTGGGCACGGCAGCAAGCTCGGGCGCCAGCACCTTGACTGCCACCTGCCGACCCAACCGCGCGTCCTCGGCCAGGAAGACGTGCGCCATCGCGCCTGAGTCAATCAGCGCCCGCAGCGTATACCGACCGAGAATGACGTCGCCAGGTCCCAACATGTGCCTCTGCACGGCAGGAGTGCCGTCCCGCGAGCCAGTACTCGCAAGCCCCGCGCCATACTTGACACGTGCCTTATTCGACGACCTCGCGGGCCGAGCTGGCTGCGTTCGCGAACCAGCACCGGGCCGACTTCGAGCGGTGGCTGGTCCGCCTCGTGGACATCCCGAGCGTTTCGGTCGATCCGGCCCATGCCTCGGACGTGCGGCGCTGCGCGGCAGCGGCCCTGGAGTGTCTGACTGAGCATGGTGGCGTGGGCCAGCTGCTGGAGACGGATGGTCACCCCCTCGTGTACGCCCGTCTGACCGACGAGCCCGGTTGGCCGGGGGTGACCGTGTACAACCACCTGGATGTCCAACCAGCGGATGGTGACGACTGGCGCACTCCGCCTTTCCAGCTGACGCAACAGGGCGATCGCTACTACGGTCGCGGCACGACGGACGACAAGGGCCCGGCGCTGGCGGCGCTGCTCGGCGCGGTCGCAGCGCGCTCGGCTGGTGTGCCGGTGAACATCGCCTTTCTCTGGGAGCTGGAGGAGGAGGTCGGTAGCGACCACTTTGAGGATGCCATTCGCGCCAATCGGGAGCGTTTGCAAACCGATGCGATTGTTGTCTCCGATACCGTCTGGGTGACGCGCGGCAAACCGAGTAGTCCAGCCGGTCTGCGTGGCATGCAGCCATTTCGATTGACGCTGCGCACAGCCACCGCAGACCTCCACTCCGGCATCACCGGTGGTGCGGTGCGCAACCCACTCGCCGAGCTGATGCAGGTGGTGTGCGCGTGCGCCGATGGCAAAACCGGCAAGGTGCACATCCCCGGGTTCTACGACGAGGTCGAGCCACTCACGCCCGAGGAGGAGCGCGCCTTCCTGGAGTCCGGCTTTTCCGTCGAGACCTTCAAACGCGACCACCAGGTCAGCTCCTTGCGAGAGACCGATCCACTCGAAGTGATGCGGCGCTTGTGGGCACTGCCGACCTTCGAGGTCCACGGAGTGGTAGGCGGCTACACCGGACCCGGCGTGAAGGCCGCGATTCCACCGTGGGCGGAAGTCAAGCTGTCCTGTCGGCTGGTACCGAACATGACCTGCCAGACGACGCTCGAGCGCATCCGCGCCTTCATCGCCGACCGCTTTCCAGATGTGGAGGTCCACGCGGAGCCGGGTCTGGACCCCTTTAAAGGGCTCAGCAGCGGACCACTGGCGGATGCCGTGCGCGCCGCTTACCGCTTCGGCTTCGGGTCAGAGGCGGTCTTCACGCGTGAGGGCGGCTCTATTGGCGCGGTGCCCACGATGCAACGCGTCTTCGGCGCGCCCGTCGTGTTCCTGGGCCTGTCGCTGCCCGAGCAGGGCTACCACGCGCCGAACGAATTCTTTGATTGGGACCAGGCCGCAGGCGGGATCGCCGCCTTCGCCCACTTCTTCGCCCAGCTCGCGCGCGGCTTGCCAGCGCGCTGACGCGGGCTCGGCGGACGGGCGGAACTTTCGACGGGCGGGCGGGAGGGAGGAAGGAAGGGAGGGAGGAACTTTCGAGCGCGGCGCACCGTCTTTGTGGATGGGACCAGTTGCCAGGGAGGCCTCAGAGCTCCAATGCTGCTTCACCGATTTCGCAAGACGTGGCGCTTCCGCCAGATTCGCAGCCCGCGCCGTTTGCCCATGCGACTCGTCGCGCTCGCCGTGGCCATGCTCGTCGTCGGTGGAGTCGCGTGCACCGCGGGTGGCGCCCTGCTCCAACGCGGCCCGCTGCCGACCACCGCTCCGCCGCTGGCTGCCAAACCGGCTGCTGTTCCGGCTGCCGCGCCGCCAGCTGTCCTTTCGGCGCCGGCCGCGACCGGTGCGCCGGGGGCCGCCGCGGATACCCAACAACGCTCGGCGGTCAGCTCAGCCCAGCCAAACTCGAACGCGCTGCCCGATACCAGCGCGCAGCTGCTCGACCGCATGGTCATCCGCACCGCTCAGCTGACTGTCGAAGTCCAGGACATGGAGCAGGCGCTGGCGCAGGCCCGTGCGATTGCGTCGCGAAACGGGGGATTCGTGAGCGCCTCCAGCACGCACGTGGAGAAGGTGAACGACCAGGACCGCATGGTGGCCGACCTGACGCTGCAAGTGCGCAGCCAGTCGGCCGATGCCGCCGTATCGGACCTGCGCGCGCTCGGCAAAGTCACCACCGAGGCCAGCGGCAGTCAAGACGTAACCGAGGAGTACGTCGACCTCGACTCCAACCTGCGCAATCTGCAGGCCAGCGAGGCCGCCATCTTGAAGCTGCTGGATCGCGCGAGTCAGATTCAGGACGTGCTGGCGCTGCAGCGTGAGCTGAGCAATGTGCGCGGGCAGATCGAGCGCATCCAGGGTCGCAAGACCTACCTGGAGCGACGCACCGATATGGCCACCATCACCGTGTCGCTCCGACTGCCGCCGGTCGGCGGCTCGCAGCCGACCATCGGCGGCGCGTGGGACCCGCTGGCGGTCGCCCTGCGCGGCTGGCAGGCGTCGCTGGCGCTACTCCGTGGCGTGGCTGAGGTGCTGATCGTGGCCGTTGCCTTTTCGTGGTGGCTACTTCCCCTGGCCGCTGCCGGCGCCTACTTCTGGCTGCGCCACCGCCGCGCCAGCACAGCCACGCCCACACCCGCCGACGCCTGAGCCTTTGCAACTCTTCTGGTGCCTGTGCCTTTGCACCTCTGGCGGCGCCTGTGCCGGGCCCCCGCCGCCGCTTCCTTCGGCTCGCGCCGGACCCATGACTGCCGCGGTCGCACCTACCGTACCTGCGGTGGCGAGAGTTTGGCTCCGGGCGCGCGGCTGAGCGGCTGAGCGGCTGATTGGCTGAGCGGAAGCTACCATGGCTCAGGGAGTCTCCAACGTGACCATGCGTGTTCCATTGCGCTTGATTGCCACCCTGCTGGTGGTCGTGGCGACAGGCTGCACCTCCGCGTCGTCTACGCCGCCGACACAGCCGCCGGCCACCAGCGCACCCGCCGCGACCAGTGCGCCGACCGCCGCCGCGGCCGCCAGGCCCACCGCGACTGGCAGCGCGGCCGGGTCGGCACCGGCCACGGCCAACATCCCGCCTCAGGCCACCGCCGCGCCGGCCGCCGCGACCGCAGCCGCCAACCCGGCCGCCACCAGCGCCGCCGCGGTGCCCGCCACGCGCGAAGCGGCCGCCACCGTGCCAGCTGCCCAGGCACAGCCCACCGCCGCCGGGCTGCCACTCCTGGCGGCTGGGCTGGTTCCA
>CBJLVJ010000344.1:0-4534 GCA_966426465.1 uncultured bacterium
ATCAGGTCGGTCCTGGGAACGCGCTGCCGGAAGGTGGTAACGACATCCTGCGCGTGCTCGACGGTGCGATTGAGCACGACAATGGAGGCGGCGCCGAGATCGGCCAGCGCCCACACGGTCGCTCGTGCGGCGCCGCCGGCGCCGAGTACCAGCGCGGATTTGCCCATCGGATCGATACCGACCAGCCGCATCCAGCGCGCCAGGCCGGGCGCGTCCGTGTTACTGCCGGACAACCTGCCCGAGTCATTGACGATGGTGTTGACGGCGCCCAGCGCGCGGGCTTCAGCCGAAACCTCGTCCAGGTACTCCATGACTGCGCGTTTGTGCGGCGCGGTGACATTGGCGCCGAGGCAGTCTGGCGCTCTGAGCGCGGCGACCGCGCTGGCCAGGCCGTCGGGAGCGACCAGGCGGGCTTCGTAGTGCGCGTCCATACCGAGCGCGCCGAACGCCGCGTTGTGCAGCGTGGGCGACAGCGAGTGCGCCACTGGCTGGCCGAGCAGGCACGCCCAGCGGTGGCTCACGACGCGCTCAGCGAGTCCAGGTGTGCCCAGAAGCTCGGATAGGAAATAGACACGCAGTCGGCCCCGCCAATCTCAGCGCCCTGGCCGAGCGCGCCCGCGAGCGCAAAGAGCATGGCCATGCGATGATCGCCGGCGCTGTCCACGCGAGCCGCGCGCAAGGATGACTGCTCGACCCGCCAGCCATCGTGAGTTGCCTGGATGCGGCCGCCCAGCGCCGAAAGACCCTCGGCGACGACCGCCAGCCGGTCCGATTCTTTAGCCCTGAGCTCAGCCGCGTCTCGGACCACGGTTTCGCCGCCGGCGAACGTGCCGAGCAGCGCCACGAGAGGGATCTCGTCGATTGCCAGGGGCACGAGATCACCCCCGACGGTCGTGCCGTGCAGATCGCTGGACCAGGCCACCAGATCGGCCACTGGCTCGCCCGCGACCTCACGTTCGTTCTCGAGTTCGACGTGCGCGCCCATGTTGTGCAGGATGGTCAAAAAGCCGGTCCGCGTGGGGTTCAGGCCGACGTTGTGGACGCGGACCTCGGCGGCTGGATGCAGCACCCCGAGAGCCAACCAGAACGCCGCTGACGAGAAGTCGCCCGGCACTTCAACGTCAACGCAGCGCAGGCTGTCGACGGGCCTGAGGGTGATGGCGCGTCCTGAGGTGTGCAGGTCAGCCCCCATCGTGCGCAGCAAGCGTTCGGTGTGATCGCGCGTCGGCGCAGGTTCGACGACCGTGGTTTCGCCGTCTGCGAACAGGCCCGAGAGCAACAACGCCGACTTGACCTGCGCGCTGGCCACCTCTGGCCGATGCTCGACCGCCCGCAAGCCCCCGACCGGCCAGATCGCAAGCGGTGGAAGTCGCCCGCCATCCCGCCCGGCGATGTGTGCACCAGCGCGGCGCAGTGGCTCGACCACGCGCGCCATTGGCCGCCGCCGGAGCGAGCTGTCGCCGCTCAACACCGTGAACAGGCCCGCTCCAGCGAGCGTGCCGCTGAACAGACGCATCGTCGTGCCGGAGTTCCCGCAGTCCAGCACGTCGGGGGGCTCGGTGAAGCCGCGCAGGCCACCTCCGGCGACTTCGACGCGATCGCCGTCACGCCGAAGCTCGACGCCCAGCGCGCGCAGGCAGCCCAGGGTCGAGCCGCAGTCTGCGCCCGGCGAGAAGTTGCTGATGCGGGCGACACCCTCGCCGAGTGCGTTGAACAGCGCCGCGCGATGCGAGATGGACTTGTCGCCGGGCACGCGCACGCTGCCGCGGATCTGGCGGGCAGGCCGGACGAGCCGCTCGGCCGAGCCGAGCGTCGGCACGCTCACGCGGTGGCCACGTGCAGCCGCGAAGCGGGTCGCGCGAGTGGTCGGCCGACCGCGGCCAGCACCCGTTCGAGGGTGCGCATGAGCTGCTCGAAGCCTTCCAGCGTCAACGACTGCGGCCCGTCGGACAGCGCCGAGTCCGGCTCGGGGTGCACCTCGATGATCAGACCGTCAGCTCCGGCGGCAGCGGCGGCGAGGGCCATTGGCTGGACCAGGTAGCGATGGCCGGTGCCGTGGCTCGGATCGGCGATGACCGGCAGGTGGCTCAGGCGCTTGACCAGTGGGATGGCGCTCAGGTCGAGCGTGTTGCGCGTGGCGGTCTCGAAGGTCCGAATGCCGCGCTCGCACAGGATCACGTTCGGGTTGCCCGCGTGCATGATGTATTCAGCGGCCATCAGCCACTCTTCGATGGTGGCCGACAGACCGCGCTTGAGCATGCACGGCCTGGGGCTGCGGCCGACCTCCTTCAGGAGCGGGAAGTTCTGCATGTTGCGCGCGCCGATCTGGAGAACGTCGGCCGTCTCGGCGACCCGCTCGACCTGGGCCGGTTCCATGACCTCGGTGATGATCGGCAGACCGGTATGTCGACGACCTTCATCGAGCAGATTGAGCCCATCGATCCCCAACCCCTGGAAGGCGTACGGCGATGTCCGTGGCTTGAACGCGCCGCCGCGTAACAGACTCGCGCCAGAGGCGGCCACACCCCGGGCAGTGCGCACCAGCTGCTCGCGGCTTTCGACCGAGCACGGACCCGCCATCACCACGAACTCGCGCCCGCCCACTGGCTGACCGCCGGCGTCCACGATGGTGTCGGCGGGTTTGAAGTCGCGGCTGGCGAGCTTGTACGGGCGCGTGATGCGTGTGACGCGATCCACGCCTGGCAGGACTTCCAGCGTTTCGAGCAGGTCGTCTGGGAAGCCGGTGCCGATGACACCGATGACGGTGCGCTCCTCGCCCTGGGAGATCTGCGCTTTCAGGTTGTGCAGACGCAGAACCTCGACGACGTGCTCGACTTCTTCGGCGCTTGCGCTCGGGTGCATGACGGCGATCATGGGTGGGTACTCCTTCGGATTTCGGCGACAAACAAAAGAGCGGCCCCCTGGAGGACCGCTCGATCGGCATGACGAGGTGTCGTGGCTGGTCAGCGTTTCCGCGACAGCCGCGTCATGCCGTGCATAAACAGATACGAGTAGGCCTTCTGCCTCACGGCGCGCGAGTATAGGTAGCTACGGCGAAACTGTCAAACCGGTCGCCCCAGGGACTGGGACTCCCAGGCGGCGGTCATGGGGCCGGCTGCAGGTTGGGCTGGTCGAGCATCCAGCCGTTCGGACCACGCACCAGGTGCCAGGTGCCGACGAAGTGGCGCTGTCCGGCCTGGGCGTCGGACTCGACCAGGTCGACGGCAACGGTCGCCTGAGACTGATCCTGGTTGACCACGTCGGCGCGCTGCAGCCGAATCGCCTGGGTGCTGCGGAAGCGCTGGTCGATGTTCTGTTGTGGTGGAAACGCGGAGCGCATCTGTGGGCTCCACAGCTGGGCGGCAGTATCGAACTGATGCGAGGACACGAGCGCGTAAAACGCCGAGACGGCCTGGCCGGGATCGCTCGCTACCGCGGCACTGGCCGCGTTGTTTGCGGCGGCTGCCGCTGTAGCAGGCGCAGCAGGTGGCGTTGGCGCGGCTGCCACGGGGGGCGCGGCGGCCGCAGGTGGCGCGGTCGGAGCAGCGGCCGGCTGCCCGGCCGTCGGGATCGCTGGTCGCGCGGTTGCACCAGCCGGCGCCGCCTGTCGCGTCGCCGCCGGGTCAAGTGTTGGCGGGTTACCCGCCGTTGGCCGCGCCGTCGGCTGACCCACCCGAGCCGCGGCGACCGATGTGGCCGCCGCGCCGGGCGCCTCGGGTGTGGCTTGTGGCGCAGGGCCGGCGATCCAGCGCACCACCATCGGCCAGCCAAGGGTAGCCACCACCAGCGGAACGAGCACTGCAACAATGAGGACGAGCTTTTCCGCGCCGCGCATACGCACGGTGGGATGCATAGAGCGTTCCCATCGCTAGAATCCGCGCGATGCTCAAGGTGCTCACCGTCTTCGGGACACGCCCCGAGGCGGTCAAGCTCGGCCCCGTCATCCGCGAGCTCGAACGCCACCCCAGCCGCATCCACAGCCGGGTGTGCGTGACCGCGCAGCACCGCGACATGCTCGACCAGGTCCTGCCCATCTTCGCCATTCGGCCCGACTACGACCTGGACGTGATGCAGGACAACCAGACCCCGACGCAGGTGGCCTCGACGGTCCTGGCGAGGCTCGAGCCCGTCCTGCAGCAGGAGCGACCGGACTGGGTGCTGGTCCAGGGAGACACGACGACTGTGGCCGCGGCGGCGCTGGCGGGCTTTTACGCGCGGGCCCAGATCGGCCACGTCGAGGCCGGCCTGCGCACCGGCGATCGCTGGCAGCCGTTTCCCGAGGAGATCAACCGTCGCGTTGCTGGCGCGATCGCGGAGCGGCACTTCGCGCCGACCAGCCGGGCGCGCGACAACCTGCTACGCGAGAACGTGCCCTCGGATCGCATTGTCGTCACCGGCAATCCGGGCATCGATGCACTGCGCTGGATCACGGCGCAGCCCGAAACCGCTGAAGTGCGTGACCTCCTGCTGGATGCGCCCGAGGCGCGCACGATTCTGGTCACCGCGCACCGCCGCGAGAACTTCGGCGAGCCGT
>CBJLVJ010000345.1:0-4529 GCA_966426465.1 uncultured bacterium
GTAGTGCTCGTACGCAAGCTCAAGGCGCGGAGCGGCGACCACTAACAAGTCGTGGGTTGGCATGCGGTCACGCTTGACGTGCTGATTGAACTGGCGATCGGTCGGCGCCAGGTTCCACAGCTCGTTGATGGGGTAAACGGACACGGGCAAGAGATGATCGAGATCGTAGTCAATCGGCCTGCGTAGAGACTTGCCCGTCCAGGGGCACACAAAGCTACGGCCCTCCATCAAGAGCAGGTCCACCTGGTTGCGTTCCCAGTCGAGCGGCCGACGGTTGTCCGGTCGGTCGGTGAGCAATGTGTAGACATGACCGCGCTCGATCTTGATCCCGCTCGGCTGCGTGACGGACTCGGTGAACAGCGACCACTCGTGGATGCTGAGCGCCTCAACCCACAGTGACAGATCGAGGAATCCGTCCCAGAGATCGCGGCCAACGAGAACACAGCGCTCAGTTGGAGATGTGCCGGGTATGGCGACGGCTTGCCCGAACACCGTCGCGTACGCCACTGGTCGCGGAAAGACACCCCACTCGCCTGGACCAGCGTAATGAATAGGCTGCACGATCGAGCGGGCGACCGTGTTCACCGCGTGCGAAAGGGCTCGGCGCAACGAGGGCGGGTAGCCAGTTCGCCGACGTGCCACCCGGAACTCATTGATCAGAAAGAAGCCGTCGGACGGTCGGACGGTCGCGCCAACAACGTCTTCCCACGCAGCCCATAGCGCGACGAGTGACGGTCGAAAGGCCATGTCGTTGGCGAGCACACCGTTCCGAAGCGAATGCGGACCCTGCGAGATCGGGTGCCGCGGGTTGATGAAAGGCCAGTAGTACGCAACCCAATACTCGGCCAGCACACGCAGCGGGATCGCTACTGGTCGATCGTGCGTGCCTGCGTCGGGGAACGACAGCACGACATCGTTAATGGCTCGAATCAGCGCCAGCTTGTAGCTCGTGACCTTTGCGTCGTGCCTCAGGATCGTCGCAATGGTCCGGCTCGCGGCGTTATCTGCGACTCGAAGCTGTTCCTCGTGCCGTTGCATGCGTAGGAGTGAGAGCCACTATGGGCCCCCAAGAGTGAGCGTACTGGGGCTTCTGCGAGTCCGCCGTCCGACTGCGGTTCGCCAGCGCCCGATCTCACCGACGAGCTCGGGAATGCGCCCGCGACCGCACCCGTGGACGATTCGGAACGGCATAGGGCACACCTCTGGAACGGCTTGGGAACGCCTTCGGTACGGGTGCTGGCGAGGCTAAGGCGACCCGCCTGCTGAGAGGAGCTACCAGCCCGTGTTGAGGATTTTCTCGTCGAGCCGCAGTCGTCTTCCTCGATCGAACAGGAGCCCGGTCTGGCGAGCGCATCGTCGCCGCGACCGCTTCTGGACAGTCCCAGGCTGGCTCAGCGTATTGCTCGTGGTGACGATTGTCGCCGTCGTAGCGAGCGCCGCTTGCTGGCTCCTCGCGGGTGGGCAGCTGGACCAGTTGCCGTCATCCATCAGCTTGGGCGTTCGCCTGCCCAGCGCGGCGAGCCCACCCGGCCATGCACCAGTTCTGATCGCGAGCACACCCAGTGGCGCCGAAGTCCTCGTCGACGGCACGAATCGAGGCGTTACCCCGACACAGCTATCGCTCTCACCCGGAACGCACAACCTGCTAGTGCGGCAGACCGGCTCCATAGATCTGCTCGAGCAAGTCGACGTTCCACTCGCGGGGGGCACTGCCGTATCCGTCGACGTCTGGCGCCGGCAGCCGGCGACCGTTCCCCTGCGAAGCGTCTATCCGGGTGCCGGACTGCTGGACGCTCGGATCCTCAACGAGGGCAAGCTCGCACTCACGGTCAACAGCAGCGCTGGCCCAGGCCCAACGCAGGTGAACACAGGCGATGAGCTCTGGGAAGTGGATCCTGCGACAGGCAGTCTCGAGCGGCACACGGTGGGATCAAGCTCTGCAACGCAGGTGTCGGCCGTCGCCCTATCCCGGGCGGCTAGCCTGGCGCTTCTACCAACGGCAGGTCCCAGGGGGCGCTACGGGTCAGGTAGGACTTTCCTCACCCGATTTGAGCGCCTTGTTCTGGTTTGCGACCGCCTTCTCGGCAGCAGCACGTGGGGACTCTACAACAGAGTCACGCGGCCTCGGCTTCTTGGAGTGGGAGTTGTCGCCCTTTAGCTCCGGTTCCTCGTTAGACGTGCTTTTTGGCATTGCCGGGGGGTGGCATGCACCGTGCCATGCATTTGGGTTCCCGTTTGTAGTGTGCTGTTGCCTCTCGCTACCGCTTGCCCGATGTAGGCCCTCGAGTACCTGCGGCATGGTTGCTCATGCAAAAGCGAGCGGTCCGCGCGGGCCGATTTCCCGTGCCAGCGCGCGCGCATCTGTTGGCCGTGTTCGGGGTTGATCGTTCAGGCTGTGAGTGGTCGGACGCCATGCCGAGCCGCGGCGCGCAGCTCATTCAGTGCGTTCGCGGATGACCTCGCCGCTTGAGGAGCTGGCGCCGTCGGGGCGGGCCGAGCTGCTGGCGGTGCTGCGGCACGCCGCCTTCCGCGAATACATGGCCAGTCGCGCCGCCAGTGGCCTCGCCACCGGCCTGCTCCAGGCGCTGATCCTGTGGCAGGTGTACGCCCTCTCGGGGTCGGCCTTGAGCCTAGGCATCGTCGGCCTGGTGGCCTTCGCCTCGGCCTTCGTGAGCAGCCTGCTCGGCGGCGCGATCGTGGACGCCTACGACCGAGGCACGATCCTGTTCGCGTCGCAGCTCTGTGCCGGGCTAGCGAGCCTGGGCATGCTGGCGGCGATCGCCTCGGGGCGGGTCAGCCTCGAGCTGATCTACGCGCTGGTACTGGTCACGGGGCTGGCGGCGTCGCTGGAGTTTCCCGCCCGCCAGGCGATCCTGCCGGCGGTGGTGCCGCCAGCGCTGTTCACGCGCGCGCTCACCGTCAACTCGGCGAGCAGCTCGTTGACGTCGGTGACGGGCCCCGCGCTGGGCGGCCTGCTGATCGCGACCGGCGGGGTCGGCGCCGCGTACGTCGGCCACGTCGCGCTGATCGGCATCGCCCTCCTCAGCCTCGTCCCGCTGCGCGTGGCGGGCGGGCGGGGCGGCGGGCGACTGGAGCTGCTGGCGATCCGCGAAGGGCTCGCCTACGTGTGGCAGCGGCCGATCCTGCTCGGCGCGATGACCCTGGACATGTTCGCCGTGCTGTTCGGCGGCACGCGCGCGCTGCTGCCGGTCTACGCCGTCGACATCCTGCACGCCGACGCGGTCGGCTACGGCATCCTGTCCGCTTCGCTCGACGCCGGCACGCTGGCCATGGCGCTGCTGCTGATGCTGCTGCCCATTCCGCGCCAGACGGGTCGCCTGCTGCTGCTGGCGGTGGCCGCCTTCGGCGTCGCCACCGTGCTGTTCGGGGTCTCCACGGCACTGCCCCTGTCGATCGCCGCCTACGCGCTGGTCGGCATGGCCGACCAGGTCAGCATGGTCATGCGCCACACGATGATCCAGGTGAATGTGCCCGACGCGCTGCGCGGACGGGTCACGGGTGTCAGCTCGATCTTCATCAGCGCCTCCAATGAGCTTGGCGCGCTCGAATCGGGCCTGGTCGCCGCTGCGACCAGCGCCGTGTTCGCGGTCACCAGCGGCGGGCTGGCGTGCCTGCTCGTCGTGGCGTTGATCGCCTGGCGCGTGCCCAGCCTGCGGCGCTACGCGCGCTCGTGAGCGGCCCGCTGGAGGCGCGCTCCCGGAACGGCAAGACCGATGGCAACTGACCCACGAGCTAAACCAAAGCCACGCCCGGCTCCGCATGCCGACCAGCTCGCGCGCCTGCGGCTCTCACCTTGGCGCTGGTTTAGGACTGTGCCACCGTCACCTGTCCGGCCTCTTTTCGCCCCTATACAGCTGGCCGCCGTGGGAGCGGTGCACGCATCGAGAAGAGCACCCGATCGCAACTGGCCGCGGGGCCCTGGCGCACACAGCACCCCTGCCTGCGCCGCATGCGCGCATCGGGGTCGAGCGTGAAGCAGGACCCAATCTGGCGCACCCATACCCGACCCTCGGGTCTGCCATCAGGCGTCGCCCCGCTCGTCGTACTGAGCCGGCCGCGGCGGCTCGGCCAGCACCTGATCTCGGCCCCACTCCCACGGGGTGCTGTGCGTCACGGTCAGGTCAGGCCGAAATGCCGCAGCAGCATCGGCAGCATCATTGCCGCCAGCTGGATGGCGAAGCTGATGACGACGATCCAGACGAGCGTGCGCAGAAAGCCGGCTCTCCGCGCGCGGTGCCTGGTGTGGAGCATCTCGTGGCACTCACGGCACAGCGCCTGGAGTTCCTCTGGCCGTCCCCTGCCAAGGTTCCTGTAGCCGCGCGCATGGTGGACGTCCAGCGAGCCGCCGCGGCCACAGGTGACGCAGCGGTAGCCGGCTCGACGGATCGCCTCTGCGCGGACCTGCCGCCAGCGTTCCGACGCCAGCACCGCTTCGTACTGGGCACTGTGCCGGCGGCCCATCAGCGTTTCGCGTTCAGGCCAATCGGTTCCTGCAGACCTGCGCCCAG
>CBJLVJ010000346.1:0-4523 GCA_966426465.1 uncultured bacterium
ACAGCGGCCAGCAAGGCGCCGAGCACTGCCCAGGGGCCCGAGAACCTCAATCACCTGCTGCGGGTCGATCCAATCAGTATCGAGATCGGCTACGGCCTGATCACCCTCGCCGATGCCGAGAGCGGCGGCAATCTGCTCAGCCGCGTCACGTTGATCCGCCGCCAGATCGCCACGGACCTGGGCATCATCGTGCCCACCATCCGGATCCGCGACGACCTGCAGCTGCCGGCAGACACCTACGTCGTGCGCCTGCGCGGCGTGGAAGTCGCGCGCGGCGAAGTCCGCGCAAACCGCATGCTGGCCATGAACCCTGGTACCGCCAGCGACGCCGGTGAGCTGGACGGCCTGGCGGCGATCGAGCCCGCGTTCGGGCTGCCTGCCCGCTGGATCGTGCCCGAAGCGCGTGAGCACGCCGAGATGCTCGGCTATACGGTGGTCGACCCGACGTCCGTCATCACCACCCACCTGTCCGAGGTCATTCGTCAGCACGCACCCTCGATCCTCAGCCGCCAGGACGTGCAGGCCCTGCTCGACGGTGTCAAGACGGAGCATCCCGCGCTCGTCGGCGAGCTGGTGCCCGATCTGCTTAGCGTCGGCGAAGTTCAGAAAGTCCTGCAGCACCTGTTGAGCGAGCGAATCTCGATTCGCGACCTGGTCACCATTCTCGAATCCCTGGCCGATACCGCGCGCACGAGCCGCGACCCGGATCAGCTGGGCGAGCGTGTCCGCCAGGCGCTCGGGCGTGCGATTTGCCGCCAGAACCTCGGACCCGATGGTCGGCTGTCGGTGCTGACGCTCGCACCGGCCTGGCAGCAGTCGCTCGTTGGCGCGCTGCAGACCACCGACGGCGGCAGCTCCATGTTGCTGATGGACGCGCCGACCGGCAGCAAGCTCATCCAGACGCTCTCGAGAGAAATGGAGCGAGTGGCCGCGCTCGGCCACAACCCGATCCTGCTCTGCCCGGCTCGCTTGCGGCTCGCACTGCGACGCTTCACCGAGCGCTCACTGAATCCACTGACGATCCTGTCCTACAGCGAAGTGGCTCCCCAGGTCGAAGTCAGCACGCTGGGAGTGGTGGGCGATGCGGCCGCCATCTGACGCCCTGGCCATCGGCCACCACGTCGAGCTCGGCGTGGGCGAGCACCACGTGGCCTGGTTTCCGAGCCGAGTTGAGGACTATGACGACGACGCGACACTCACGCTGGCGTGGCCGACCGATAGCGAACGCCGCCTGGTCAGGCTCGACACGCACCAGACCCTGGAGGTTGCGACCTACAGCCGCGACGCACTGTACGGGACGTCGGTCGTCATCTGGCAACTTGTGAGTCGTCCGGTACCGCTGGTCGTGGTGCGAGTGCCCGGAGCCTGGCAGAGGAGCCAGCGCCGCAACGCCGTGCGAACCAGGGTGGCTGTCCGACCGCGCATCGCCGACTGTGTTCAGGGTGATGCCCGGCGCCGCTTACGGCTCGGTCTGACGAATATCAGCGCGACCGGCGTGCAGGTCCGATCGAACGACGAGCTGCGCCGCGGCGACCTCCTCGACCTCGCCTTCGAGCTGATGGGCGTGGAGGACGAAATTCAGCTCCGAGCACGGGTGTGTCGGGTGCAACGGAACGAGCGCGTCTGGGAAGCGGGCTGTGAGTTCGAAGGCGTCTCTGAGCGCCTCGCGCAGCGCATCGTCCAGTTCATCTTCGCCGAACAGCGGGCCCAGGCTCGGGCGAAGCTGGCGCAGTCGTGAGCCGCCGTCCAGCGCTCAACGACGAGGCCCTCAGCTGGGCTCACCGCTTCGTCTGGATCGTATGTGTCGGCGTGTACCTGACGGTATTCGTTGGCGGGATCCAGGGTGGCGGCGCCGAGCTGATCACCCTCGCCCGTGCGATCGCGTTCACCCTGGCCGCGGCGTTCCTGGGTCGAACTGCGCTTGGTCTCCTCGGTCGGGCCAGTGTGCCCGTCGATGAAGGTCAATCGGCTGGTCAAGATGGGCCTGTCGGCTCTCTGGTCGACCTGGCCTCGTCCACTAATGTCGCGGCGCAAGAGCACGAGGCCGACGCGGCCTGATTGGCGAAAGGAAGGGATCTGAAATAGGCATGGAAGGAGCCATGGCCGCAGCTCCGACAAAAGCTGCATCTCCGCAGCAGTACCCTCACACCCCTGAGGACCTGCGCAAGGAGCCAAACTACCCGATCTGGGTGCGTCTGCGCGCTGGCGATCGAGGCGCTCGGGACGAGCTGGTCGTCCGTTACGCCCCGCTCGTCAAGTACGTCATTGGCCGGATGGCGATCAGCCTGCCGGCGGCTATGGACTCGGATGACGTGCTCTCGGCGGGCACGGTCGGGCTCTTGCACGCGATCGATCGCTTCGACCCTGACCAGGGGGTGCGCTTCGAGACCTACGCGCTGCAGCGCATCCGTGGGGCGATCATCGACACGATCCGCTCACTCAGTCCCCTGTCGCGCGGTGCGGGCCGCCGAGCGCGCATGCTGGACGAGACCACGGCGGCGCTGGCCCAGCGCCTCGGCCGAGCGCCGACCCAGGAAGAGCTGGCGCGCGAGCTTGGCGTCGATCAGGCCGAGCTGGGGCGCATGCTGCTCGAGTCGGCGCACGTCATCATCTCGCTCGACGGTGCGAGCTCGGGCGGCGAGGACGAGGGCGAAGTCCAGTCCTTGCGCGATCTGCTGCACGATCCCGACGAAGCCGGCACCGACGAGGTAGTCGAGGAAAACGAGCTGGTAGAGCGGCTCAGCTCGGCCATCGATTCGCTACCCCCACGCGACCGACTGGTGCTGAACCTGTACTACCACGAGGAGCTGACGCTCAAAGAGATCAGCCGTGTGATCGAGGTTTCCGAGTCACGCGTGAGCCAGATCCACACCGCCGCGGTGATGAAGCTGCGTGCTCTGCTGCGCACGTCACAGCTGGCGAAAGCGGCCTGAACGCCAGGTGCGACCTACTGTCCTCGCTTTCATCGTGACGCTGGCCGCGCTTGCATCGGCGGGCGTGGTGCACGCGGATGCGACGCCGGTTCAGCTGGTGCTGCTCTACATGCCGAACGTGTCGACCACCGGCACGACGTCGGCGAGCGGCATTGCCGAGCTGGTCATGCCCGAGGGTGAGGTCCGCATCAGCACCGCCGACCTGCCCCGGCTCGAGGACGACAAGCAGTACGTGGCCTGGGTGGTCAACAGCGGTACCAACGAGTACCAGCGCCTGGGCGCCTTCAACACGGCCGAATCTACCGGCGCCGTCCATTACGAGAACGTGCTGCCGGACGCCATTCCGAACAAGCACTGGAACCTGTTTCTGGTGACGGTCGAGAACAGCGCCACGGCCGACCGACCGAGCGCCAGGCACACCATCGCGGGTGTCTTCCCCAGCGCCGACGCACAAACGCTCCCGGGCGCGCTGCCGAATACGGGCGGCGACCCTGATGCGTACGTGCCACCCGCGGTCATCCGGCCGGACTGGACAGCGACGTCGGGACTCGCGGCTCTCACACTGGTCGTCGGCGCTGGCGCAGGATACGCACTGGGTACGAGAGCGCGATGATCAGAGGCATCTACACCGCCGCGGCAGGATTGGCGACTGCGCAGCTCCGCCTGGGCATCGTTTCGAACAACGTCGCCAACGCCTCCACGCCCGGCTACAAGCAGGACCAGCTGCCCGACGAGGTCGGCAAAGCGATCGACCTGCAACGCTACGCCGTCGATCCGCAGGGTCGACCCGTCGGCACCATCACCCTTGGACCGCAGGTTGGCCTGTCGCAGCTGGACCTGACCGCCGGGCCGATCCAGGAGACGTCGAATCCGCTGGACCTGGCCATTGCCGGCTCGGGCTTCTTTGCCACGCAGGCGGCTGACGGCACCACCCGGTACACCCGCGACGGCGGCTTCCACGCCGACGTGGACGGATCGCTGCGCGCTCGCGACGGTTCGGCCGTCCTCGACACGAACGGCCAGCCCATTCAACTGCCAATCGGCGCAGACGTCTCGGTCGCTGCGGATGGCACCGTTGCCGCCAATGGCACGACCGTGGCCCAGCTACGCGTCGTCGATTTCCCGGCCGGCCAGCAGTTGAACAAAGTCGGCAACGGCATGTTCACCGCTCCGAACGGGGTCGCGCCACAGCCAACCAGCGGCGTGCAGCTGTACCAGGGCTATCTCGAAGGCTCCAACGTCGACATGACCGAATCGATGGTCTCGACCATGAACCTGGTGCGCGCCTACGAGGCCAATCAGAAGTTGCTGCAGATGCAGGACGAGACGCTCAAGAGCACCGTCAACGAAGTGGGCAAGGCCTGAGGTCGTGGAAGTCTCGCAGCGTATCGCCGTCACGGGCATGCTGGCCAGCCAGCGTCAGCTGGACGTGGTCTCGAACAACCTGGCCAATGCCAACTCGACCGGCTTCAAGCGCGCGGTCGCGCACACCACCGACGTGGGCTATCAGGCCGGACTGACGGCGCCGGTTGGCCCGGGCGGGCTGGACGTCCACCTGCTGGGCATCGGCCAGGGCACGCAGCTCGCCGA
>CBJLVJ010000347.1:0-4521 GCA_966426465.1 uncultured bacterium
CAGCGGACCAGGTACCCTCAGCGGGCCAGGCAGCGTCACCGGGGCAGGCAATCTCAGCGGAGCGGCCAATCTCAGCGGAGCAGCCAGCCTGGGCGGAGCAGGCGGCGGCAGTGGAGTAGCAGGCGGCGGTGGACTGGCGGGCGGCGGCAGTAGTCCGGCCGGCGGCGGTAGTGGACTGGCGGGCGGCGTTGATGCCGCGCTGCCGGTGTTTGCCGCCGAGCACGGCCGCGACACCGAAAGCGACACCGAGCCCGACCGCGCCGTGGCCGCTGCCGGCGTAACGCCCGCGCCGCAGGGCAACCCACATGAGGGAACAGTCGAGCCGGACCTCGACGCCCTGGCGCGCCAGGTCTACACCGTGCTCAGGCGCCGCCTCGCATCCGAACAACGCCGCTTCGGCTGAACATCACGCGGAGGACTCGAGTGAGCAACCCACAGGCTATGCCCGCCACGCCCGAGGGCGCCAGTCTGCCGCTGCCCAAAGCGCAGATCATCAATCTGGACCGCCCGGGTGAGCCGCACATCGTGTGCATGTTCAACCCCAAGGAATACTCCATGGCCAAGCGCAACAACTGGAACGCGGGCAAGGCCGGTGGCGTCAATGTGCCCAAGCAACAGTTTGGCGGCGGCCAGCCCGCCACGCTGACCATGCAGTTGTTCTTCGACACGTACGTCGGCGCCACCGGCTCGAAGGATGTGCGCAAGGAGTTCACCCAGAAGATCTGGCGCCTGGCGGAAGTCGACGAGGACCTCGAAGATAACAAGACAACCCGCGGACGCCCACCGAAGGTGCGCTTCCAGTGGGGGCCGGCCTGGTCGTTCGAGGCGGTCATCACCAGCATCACCCAGAAGTTCACGCTGTTCAGCTCGGACGGCACGCCGGTCCGCGCCACGCTGGACGTCACCTTCCAGCAGATCCGCGACGAGAAGCAGCAGCCAGCCACCAACCCCAGCTCGGGCGGAACTGGCGGCGAGCGCCAGTGGACCGTCAAGGAGGGCGACACGCTCGCGCTCATCGCGCACTCGACCTATGGCGATTGCAACCGGTGGCGAGAGATCGCGGCCGCCAATGGCTTGACCCGCGTACGTGACCTCCGACCGGGGACTGTGCTGGGAATTCCAGTCCGTGCCTGACACGACCGGCCTGCTCAGCCAGATCTACGTCACGCTCGACGGCCAGGACGCACCCGCGGAGCTCACCAGCAATCTGCTCGACGTGACCGTCGAGAACAGCCTGCACCTGCCAGACGTGGCCACGCTCACGCTGAACGATCCGCGCGGACAGTTCGTCGACGACGAGCGCCTCGCGCCGGGCAAGTCCATCCAGGTCCAGGCGCGCGTGACCCAGTCACCGCGAACGTTGTTCGACGGCGAGATCGTCGAGCTCGAGCCGGACTATCTGCCGGGCAGGCAGCGACTGGTGGTGCGCGCATTCGATCGCCTGCACCGCCTGGCCCGCGGACGCCACGTCCGCTCGTTCCAGAACGTGACGGACGGCGACCTGGTGACGCGGCTGGCCCAGGAAGTTGGCCTGCGGGCCCAGGTCGGCCCGACGCAGCAGGTCCACGCGTTCGTGCTGCAAGACAACGAAAGCAACCTGGAATTCCTGCGAGACCGGGCCGCCAGCCACGGCTTTTTGCTCTACGTGCAGGGCCAGACGCTGCATTGCGAGGCGCCCGGTGGCCATGACGGCGAAGTTGAGCTGCTGTGGGGGCAGACCCTTGGCGAATTCCACCCCCGGCTGACCACGATCGGCCAGGCGGATTCCGCGATCGTCCGCGGCTGGGACCCGGCCACGCGCCAGGAGATTGTCGGCCGCGCCCAACGCGGCCACGGAGCGCCGCGCACGACCGACAGCCGATCCGGCAGTGAGCTGGCGCACGCCGCCTTCAACATCAAGGCGGAGACGCTCGTCACCGATCGACCGGTGCGCTCCCAGGCAGAGGCGGACCGGCTGGCGCAAGCGACCATGGACCGCATGGCCAGCGACTTTGTCGTGGCCGAAGGCGTGGCGACCGGCAACCCGAAGGTCATGGCCGGCGCCTCGGTTCGGCTGCGCGGACTGGGCCGACGCTTTGACGGGACCTACTTCGTGACGGCCACCACGCACGCGTATGGCCACGACGACGGCTATCACACGCGTTTCTTTGTCTCAGGTCACCACCCGACCACCATGCTCGGCCTGTTGCGCGGAACCGACACGCTGGGTGAGGACGCCCGCATGCCTGGACTGGTCATCGGGATCGTCACGGACAACCAGGATCCGGACGGCCTCGGGCGGGTCAAGGTGCGCTACCCGTGCCTGTCCGGCGAACACGCCAGCGATTGGGCGAGAGTTGTCGCGCCAGGTAATGGGCCTCAGCGCGGCATGCAATTCCTGCCCGAAGTCAACGACGAGGTGCTCGTCGGATTCGAGCACGGCGACGTTCACTATCCCTACATCCTCGGCGGACTGTGGAACGGACGCGATCAACCGCCGCGCCGAAGTGGACAGCTTGTCAGCGGCGGCAAGGTGCAGCAGCGCGTTATCCGCTCGCGCACGGGCCACACCATTACGCTCGACGATTCCGACGACGATCCAGGCATCACGGTGGTCGACAACACCGGCAAAAACACGATTCGGCTCGAGTCGTCCAGCAACAAATTGACCGCCACCGTTCAGGGCGATTTGCGACTCGAAGCACGGGGCACCGTGACCATCAAGGGCCAGAGCGTCCAGGTCCAGGCGAGCAACGACCTCAAGCTGAACGGAGCATCGGCTGATGTGCAGGCGACCGGTGGGCTCACCCTGAAGGGGGCGACTGCTGACCTGGAGGGCAGCGGCAGCACGACCGTCAAGGGCGGCACGGTCAGCATCAACTAGAGGACCAGACATGACGGATTTCCTGGGAACGGGTTGGGCATTTCCCCCGCGCGTGGACGCGCGGGGTCGGATCATGCTCGCCCGCCAAGAGCGCGACGTGGAGGAGGCGATTCGCATGATCCTGCTGACGCCCAAGGGTCAGCGCGTCATGCGTCCCGACTTTGGTTGCCGAATTCATGACCTGGCCTTCGCGCCGAATAACGCGACCCTGCTCGGACTCGCCAGCTACTACGTCGAGGAAGCGCTCAACATGTGGGAGCCACGCATCCGCGTCGAGGATGTCAGCGCGCGAGTCGATCCCGACGCTCCCGAGCGCATCCTCATCGACGTTTACTACCGCATCAAGGCGACGCACGATCGACGCTCGCTGGTGTTCCCGTTCTACCGCATTCCCGGTGAAGAAGCACCGGACATCGCCGCCGGAGGTGCCCGATTATGAGCTTGCCAGCACCGGTGCTCGACAACCGCCGGTTCCAGGACATCGTCGACGAGGCCAAAGCCGCCATTCCACGCTACTGTCCGGAGTGGACGGACCACAACGTGAGCGATCCAGGCGTCGCCCTCATCGAGCTCTTCGCCTGGATGACCGACATGCTGCTGTACCGCGTCAACCAGGTTCCGGACAAGCTCTACATCAAGTTCCTGGAGCTCATCGGCATCCGCCTGGATCCACCTCGCCCCGCTCGCGCGCCGGTGACACTGTACCTGTCCGCACCGCAGCTGACCGACCTGACCATTCCGGACGGCACCGAAGTAGCCACCGTTCGCACGGAGACCAGTCCGGCCATCATCTTCACCACCGAAACGGACCTGCCGATCCGCCATCCGAAGCTTCAGACGGTACTCACGCGCGGCGGTGAACCGAACGCGGCGTGGGTCTCCCACGACGTGCGACGGCTGGAATTCGCGGAGCATCCCATCGCCGCCTTCTCGCCGACACCGGCTCCGGGCGACGCGCTGTACCTGGGCCTGGAGCGCGACCACAGCCAGCACGTGCTGGCGGTCGGCATGACCTGCGACATTGCCGCTGGCGCGGGCGTCGACCCGGCAGATGCGCCGCTGGCCTGGGAAGCCTGGCAAGGAGCGGATGGCGGGTGGGTGCCGTGCGAGGTCGAGTTCGATGGCACCCGTGCGCTGAATGTGCCCGGCGAGGTCATTCTGCATACGCCCCCCATGCAGGAGGGCGTCCTCTCCGGCGAGCGCGCCTTCTGGTTGCGCTGTGTGCTCACGCCACCGGCTCGGCCCGACCAGAAAACGTATTACGCGCCGCCGATGCTCAGTCAGCTGCGCGTGGAGGCGCTCGGTGGAACCGTCGTGGCGCGGCATGCGACCACGGTCCGTGACGAACTGATCGGGCGCAGCGACGGCAAGCCCGGGCAGACCTTCAAGTTGCTCAACGCGCCGGTGCTCGCGCTGGATCCCCAGCGGGATTACCTGGTGGTGGAGCCGCCACTCGGCGAACCCGAGCAGACCTGGACCGAAGTCGCCGACTTCGCGGACTCCGGCGAGCACGATCGGCACTTCACGCTCGACAGCATGACGGGCGAGCTGGCGTTCGGGCCGGCGCTGTTGCAGCCCGACGGCAAGGTCTATTGCTTCGGGGCCGTGCCGCCCAAAGGCGCCAGGCTGCGGATGGCGCGCTACCAGTATGGCGGCGG
>CBJLVJ010000348.1:0-4512 GCA_966426465.1 uncultured bacterium
CTGCCCTGGAGGCCCGCGACGAGGCGCTGGCGATCGTCTCGCACGATCTGCGCACGCCGCTTACCGCGATCAAAACGTCTGTTTCTACGCTGCGCCATCCAGGCACTCCGCTGGCGGATGGCACGCAGCTAGAGTTACTCGGCACAATCGAGGCCGAGGCCGATCGGTTAGTGCACTTCGTGAGCGACGCTCTGACGATGAGTCGCCTGGAGGCCGGCATCACACCCGACCGCCAGTGGAACGCATTGGGTGAGATCGCCTCGGCGGTGCTGGACCGCCTGAGTGGCGTGCTCGGCGAGCGCCCGGTGAACTTCGATGTGCCCGATACGCTGCCGCTCGCCCGTTTCGACGCAGGCCTGCTGGATCAGGCGCTCAGCAACGTACTGGAGAACGTCGCGGTGCACACCCCGCCGGGCACCGCGGTATCGATCGTCGGACGGATCGAACCGGGCCACGTGCGGCTCGAGGTGAGTGACGCTGGCCCGGGCATTCCGCCGGACCTGCGCGACCGCGTGTTTGGCAAGTTTGAGCGCCTGGGCGCTGGCGGGATTGGAACGGGGCTCGGTCTCGCCATCGCCCGCGCCGCAACGCAAGCGCAGGGGGGCGACGTGCGGCTGGAAGACAGCCCGCTGGGCGGAGCGCGCTTCGTGCTCATCGTGCCTCATCTTGCCTCAGCGGAGCCGGCCGATGCGCGGTGACGCTGCGCCGAACGTCTTGATGGTGGACGACGATCCGCACGTGCTGCGCTCACTGCGGGCAGCGCTGGAGAGTCACGGCTATCGCGTGCGGTCAGCGGTCAACGGACCGACGGCGCTCGAGGCATGCGCGGCTGAACGCCCGGACGTGGTGCTGCTGGATCTGGCATTACCCGGTCTCGATGGCGTCGACGTGTGCCGTCGGCTGCGCAACTGGAGTCGGGTGCCGATCCTGGTCATCTCGGCGCGCGTACACGAGTCGCAGAAGGTACAGGCGCTCGATGCAGGCGCGGACGACTACATCACCAAGCCGTTTGGCACCGAGGAGCTTCTGGCACGCATCCGCGCCGCGCTGCGTCGCGATCAGGCCCGCCGTGATGAGGAGCCCGTGATTCAGGCGGGCGACATGGTCATCGACCTGGTCGCCCGACGCGTCACGGTGGAGGGCCGGGAGGTGCACCTGACGCCCACTGAGTACGAGCTCTTGCGCGTACTGGCGACCAACCCGGACCGCGTGCTGACGCACACCTACCTGTTGCGCACCGCGCTCGGGTCGGGCTACGAAGACGCGCTCGACAACCTGCGTACGTTCATCGCCCAGCTGCGGCGAAAGCTCGAGCGCGAGCCGAGCAGGCCGCGCTGGATCGTGACCGAGCCGGCCGTCGGCTACCGCTTCAAACCCGAGGGGTAAGTGAGCGGTCGGCCGTACGTGGTGATCAACGTCGCGGCGAGCGTGGACGGCAAGATCGACTCGGTCGAGCGACTGGGGGCGGCGATCTCGTCGGAGCGCGACCGGGCGCGCGTGGATCGGTTGCGCGCCTCGGTGGACGCGGTCATGGTGGGCGGGCGGACACTGCTCGAGGAAGATCCCCGGCTGACGGTACGGTCGGCTGAGCTGCGGGCACAGCGGGCAGCGCGGGGTCAGCCGGAAAACCCGGCCAAGGTTGGCGTGCTGTCTCGGCTCGACTTGCGCCCCGACAGCCGCTTCCTGACGGTGGGGCCCGCACGCATCATCCTGTTCACCACCGCCCCCCAGCCGAGACCCGCCTGGTTGAGCGACGGCACCGTCGAGATCCACGCGTCGGGTGAAGCACGTGTCGACCTGACCCAGGCCATGGCCAGGCTGGCTGACCTCGGCATCGGTCGCGTGCTGGTGGAGGGTGGTGGCACGCTCAATTTCGAGCTGCTGCGCCTCGAGCTGGTTGACGAGGTGCAGCTATTTATCTCGCCCATCATTCTGGGCGGCTCGAGCGCGCCGACGCTCGCCGACGGCGCCGGTCTGCTCCGTCACCAGGCCATCAAGCTGCGATGCGCGCACGTCGAACAGTGGGAGGACGGCGGCCTGCTGGTGCGCTATATGGTGGAACCGGCGTGAGCGAACACACTCTTCGGATGACCGTGAACGGACAGCCGCACACTGTGACGATTCCCGCCAACCGTCTGCTGCTCCACCTGCTGCGGGAGGATCTCGGACTGACGGGCACCAAGGAAGGCTGCAGCGTCGGCGTGTGTGGCGCGTGCTCGGTCATGGTGGACGGCGTGCTGCTGTCGGCGTGCCTGCTGCCCGCGGTACTGGTGGACGGCGCGGACATAACCACGGTGGAGGGCCTGGCAGCGCAGGGCGAGCAGCTGAGCCCACTGCAGGAGGCATTCATTCGTCACGGCGGCTTCCAGTGCGGCATCTGCACGCCGGGCCAGCTGATCGCGGCGACGGCGCTGCTCGACGAGAACCCGCGACCGACCGAGGCGCAGGTGCGGGCGTGGATGATGGGCAACCTGTGTCGCTGCACCGGCTACTACCAGATCGTCGACAGCGTGCTGGCCGCGGCAGCCGCGCGATGATGAACCAGGCGCCGCTGCTCGAGGCTCTGGCTGAGCCCGAATATCGTGTCGAAGGTTCGCTGAAGGTGACCGGCCAGGCTCGCTACGCGGCCGACGTGCATCAGCCCGGCATGTTGCAGATGGTGTACGCGCGCAGTCCGTATCCGCACGCGCTGATTCGCTCGGTCGACGCCAGGCGGGCCAGAGCAGCGCCAGGCGTACGCGCCGTCCTCACAGGCGCAGACCTGCCGTCGCACGCACGGTTCGGACGTCGCCTTCAGGATTGGCCGGTGCTTGCGACCGATCGAGTGCGGTTCATCGGCGACCGCGTGGCCGCGATAGCCGCCGACACGCGTCAGGCGGCCGAAGAAGCCGCCGAACTGGTGGAAGTCGAGTACGAGGAGCTGCCGGCCGTTTTCAACCCCGAAGATGCGCTCGCCGCCGACGCCGCCGTCCTGCACCCGGAGGCCGACCGCTACGCCTATCTGGGTGGAACGCGACCGACGCCTGCCCACGCCAACATCCAGGGGCAGGTCGTCGTGCAGGTCGGAACGGACGCGGAGCGGGCAGACGCGTTCGACACGGCGTACCGGGTGTTCGAGCACACATTCAGAACCCCTCGCCACCACCAGGGGCACATCGAGCCGCACGCGTGCGCGGTGTGGATCGAGGCGAGCGGCGCCGTGCGGGTCGTGTCGACGAACAAGACGCCATTTGCCTTGCGAGCGCAGATGGCGCGCACGATCGGCGTACCCGAGGAGCAAATCGTCGTCGACAGCATGTTCATCGGGGGCGACTTCGGCGGCAAGGGCACCTCGCTTGACGAATACACGTGTTACTTCCTCGCCCGGGCGACTGGGCAGCCGGTCAAGGCCGAGATGCGTTACGTGGACGAGCTGGCGGCGGCAAACCCGCGCCATGCGGCGATCCTCCGCCTGCGAACGGCGGTCGACCAGGACGGGCACTTTCTTGCTCACGAGACGCGCGTCGTGTTTGACGGCGGCGCGTACGCCGCGGGCAAGCCGCTGGACGGCCTCGTCGTACGGGGCGGCCTGGCCACACTCAGTCCGTATCGCGTCCCACACGTGCGGCTGGAGCTGACGTCGGTGTACACGAATCGTGTTCCGGGCGGACATATGCGCGCACCCGGTGAAGTCCAGGCGCTGTTCGCCGGTGAAAGCCACGTCGACCTGATGGCACGCGAGCTGGGCATCGATCCGGTCGACCTGCGGCTGCGGAACGCCGTCCGCAGCGGCGAGCCGAGCGGCGCGGGTGAACGCCTGCGTGAGTCGCGCGTCGCCGATGCGCTGCAGGCGGCGCGGCGGGAGCTGCGCTGGGACGAGCCGAGGCCAGCCGGCAGAGGGCGCGGTCTGGCTGCCGAGATTCGGCACGTCGGGGGCGGCCAGACCTCGCTGCGCATGCGGCTGCTGCCGAGCAGCGGGCAGATCGAGGTCCTGACCGGGATGGTCGACCAGGGCGCCGGCGCGCACACCCTGATCAGGCGTGTCGCGGCGCTGGCGCTGGGCGTCGCGCCTGAGCGCGTCCTGGTGCGCTACGGCGACACGGGTGAGGCGCCGGTCGACCCCGGCGCAGGTGGCTCGCGGGTCACCCACGTGGCCGGGCGGGCGGCGCTCGATGGGGGGCAGCGCCTCAAACGAGTCCTCGAAGGTCTGGCTGCCGAGGCGTTCGGCTGGCCGGCAGACGAGGTGCGGCTGGAGCGCGATCGTTTCGTTGCCGGGGACGAGTCGGCCGCGTTCGAGGAGGTCGCCCTGCGTCTTGGACGGGGCGCTCCCATCGAGGTACGTGGTGAATACGGCGGTGAAGCGCATGGGCCCGACGAAGCTGGTGACTTCAATGCGTCGGTGTACGCCGTCGAGGTTGAGGTCGACCGTGAGACCGGAGCCGTGCGCGTGTGCAACGCAGTGCAGGTGGTGGACGTCGGCGCGGTCATCAACCCGCTGGCCCACCAGGGGCAGCTGAATGGCGGCTTCGCGTT
>CBJLVJ010000349.1:0-4493 GCA_966426465.1 uncultured bacterium
GCGCCCAATCCGGGTTCGGAAGTGGACATCCTCGCCAGCGTGGCTGCCGCCGGCGACACGCTCTGGAGTGTTGGCCACTTCAAAGACGGCGGCCCCCGCCAGAGCCTGATCGAGCGGCACCCACCTGAAGAGCGGTGAGGCCCGCGCGATGATCACCGAAACCGTTGACACGATTGCCGAGCTGTTCGCTGGGCCAGCGCTGCTGAGTTACCTTGGAGAAGCGGTGACGCTGGCGCAGCACATGCTCCAGGCCGCCGCGCTGGCCGAGGCGGCCGGCGCACCGGATAGCCTGGTTGCCGCCGCGCTGCTGCACGATGTGGGGCACGTTCTGGCAGGCGTTGACTCCGGAGATCATCACGCGGACGTTGGCGCCGAGTGGCTCTCGCAGTGGTTCGGCGCGGACGTCACTGCGCCCGTGCGGCTGCACGTGCAGGCCAAGCGGTACCTGTGCTCGACCGAACCCGGTTACCAGGAGGCGCTTTCGGACGCGTCGAGAACGTCACTGCGGGTTCAGGGCGGTCCGATGGACCCCGAGGAGGTCAGAGCGTTTGAACGCCTGCCACATGCTCCGGCCGCGGTCGCGGTCCGTCGCTGGGATGAGGCGGCCAAGGACCCGGCCGCCTTGACCCCATCCATCGAGCATTTCCGCCCCGTGCTGTCGCGATTGTTGACGTCGCCGCTGCCTGAGGCTTGATCGAGCGAACCCGAAACAGTCAGGCACGATCTGACGGCGGCTGCCACAGCCGGAAGCCGCCGACAAAGGCATTGGCGTTCTGCCCGGGCCGCGCGCCTGCGGGCAAGTCGCCGAGGAGTTTGACGTTGCCGCCGCCCAGCACCACGTCGTCCGGCTGCAGCGCCGCCGTCAGGTCAGCCACCATCTGCGCCACCATCCGCCGCCACTTCTTTTTGCCAAGCCGCTTGAGGCCACGCAGGCCCGCGAAATCTTCGTAGGTCCTGCCCTTCTTGTACGGCAGGTGGGCCAGCTCCATCGGCGCGACCGATCCGTCGACGATCATCGCCGAGCCAAGCCCCGTGCCCAGCCCGAGAAACAGCATCCGCCCACCTCGATAGCTGCCCAACGCCTGCATGGCCGCGTCGTTGACGATCTTGACGGGTCGCCCGAAGGCGGCCTCGTAGTCAAAGCCGACCCAGCCTGGCCCAAGATTCATCGGCTCCCTGGACGGTAGCCCGTGCCTCACCGGCCCCGGATACCCGAGCGACACGGCGTCGTAGACCCAGTCGGCCGTCAACGCCTTGACCCGCTCGACCATGACGGCCGCCGTCAGCATCGGTCCCGACACGAACTTGCGCTTGGCCGTTTGAGCCGAGACGAGCACCTTGACATGTGTGCCACCAACGTCAACCACGAGCACCCGTGGTATGACCGTTAGCGGCACCGCCTCCAGAGCCATGAGCTGTGGTGGAGCGTACCGCGCGCGCGACCAGATGCGGTGGCACACGGCTCGATGCTGCCTCTACGATTTCTGCAGAGCGCCACCGCCCGCAGCCAGGTTCCTGTCCTCGTGTGCGTCGGGCGTCCCACGGTCGCGTCGCAAGGAGGCTCCTGATGTCGCTGCATTCGATCCGCCGTTCGGTGGGCCTGCTCACTGCTGCCAGTTTGTTCCTGGCAGCATGTCAGCAGACCGCCCCCAGCGCACCTGCCCCGACGGCGCCCGCGCCTACTACCGCCCCGGCGCCCACCCCGGCCGCGGCGGCCAGCGCCGTTGCGAGCCAGCCGTCAGCCAGCCCCGCCGCCAGCCCGGCGGCCAAACCTGCCGCCGCGGCGTCGCCCTCGCCCGTAGCCGCCGCCTCGCCGGCCGCCCAGCCAGCCGCCGCGGCGCCCGGCGGCGCGAGCCAGCCACTCACGATCGCGTCGCTCGCCAACCTGAGCAAGACCCTGCACCCCTACCCCGACAACGCCTCGTTCACCCAGTCCTGGGAGGACGCGGCGAACCTCATCTGGGCAGCCGACGGCGGCGGTGGGCTGCTCGAGTTCGACTGGAACAAGCTCGACTGGGCGCCGGCCATCGCCCGCGATCTCCCCCAGATCTCGTCCGACGGCAAGACGTACACGTTCACCCTGCGCGACGACGTCAAGTGGAGCGACGGCTCCACCATCACGGTCGATGACTTCACCTTCGCGTGGGACAATGCCAGCAAGAAGGAGAACGACTTCGTCGGGCTCGACAACCTCGAGGAAATCGCCTCCTATCGCGCTCCTGACAGGAACACCATCGAGGTCGTGCTCAAGGACACCAAGCCGCGCGACGTGGGCCTGGGCATCGTCAACACGATTGTGCCCGTGCCAAAGAAGGTCTGGGAGGGTAAGCCGTGGAACGACCCGGCGGCCAATCCGGAGATCCTCAACCCATCGGTGGTGCTGGGCCCATACAAGGTGGAGGAGTTCAAGGTTGCCGAGCGGGCTGTGTTCACGGCCATCAACACGTACTACAAGGGGGTCCCGCGCATCCCTCGCATCGAGTTCGCACCGGGCCAGCAGCCAACTGTCGCGTACGAGACGCTCAAGGCAGGTCGAGCGCAGTGGGCGCCCAACATCCCACCGGCCCAGTATGAGGAGGCGAAGGCGAACCCCGACCTGACCATGTTCGAGTGGACAGCAGCCAATGCGAGCTACCGGGTGGTGGAGTTCAACACCAGGCGGCCGTTCCTCAGCGACAAGCGCGTGCGCGAGGCGCTGGCGCGGGCCATCAGCCGCGACGATGTCCTGCAGGTGGCGGAGCTGGGTCTGGCCACGCCGCAGTACAGCTTCATCACCCCCACCAACACCAAGTGGGTGAACAACAACGTCGAGAAGTACGACTTCGATATGAACAGGGCGAAGCAGCTCCTGCAGGACGCCGGCTATCAGAACCAGGGCGGTCGGCTGATGGGCAGCGACGGCCAGCCGGTGAGGCTGGAGATCCTGTACCCCACGTCCAGCGCGCCGCGAGGCAAGATCGCCACGTACATGCAGCAGCAGTACCGCGATCTGGGCATCGAGGTGGAGGTCCGTGGCCTCGACTTCAACGCCTATACCGACCAGGTCGGCAAGCAGAAGAACTTCGACATTTCGCTCGGCACATACGGCGGCGGCTCGCTCGATCCCGACCAGGGAGCCAAACCACAGGTCATCACCACCGGCCAGCAGAACGTCACCGGCTACTCCAATCCCCAGGTGGATGACCTGTTCCGACAGGCGGCCAACGAGCTGGATGACGCGAAGCGCAAGCAGATGTACGACCAGGCGCAGCAGCTCGTCACGGCCGACATCCCGGCCTTCTACGTCTACGCGCTGGAGTCGTTCAGCCCTGCGTCAAAGAAACTCCAGGGCATAACGCCCAGCAAGGGCAACCGCCTGGACTACAACGATCAGTTCCTGCGCTGGGTCGTCGCACAGTAATGACGCGCTTCCTGATCAGGCGCGGGATCCAGTCGCTGATTTTGCTGTTCGTGGTCACCTCGGCCATCTTCTTTCTCGTGCGCCTGACACCGGGTGGTCCCGAGGCCGCCCTGACACAGAACCCCCGCGTGGGTCCCGAAGAGATTCAGCGGATGCGAGAGCGTTTCGGGCTCAACGACCCGGTGCCCACGCAGTACGTCAGGTGGCTCGCCAACGTCGCACACCTTGATTTCGGTCGCTCGTACACCTACGCGCGCCCGGCAACCGACATCGTGGCCGAGCGTCTCGGTCCGACCCTCCAGCTCGGCCTGATGAGCTACGTCATCGCCCTGCTGGGGGTGCCCATTGGCGTTCATGCCGCGCTCAATCGAGGCCGGCTCGGCGACGGCGTGGTGCGGGTGTTCACAACGCTCGGGCACTCCGTTCCGACCTGGTGGCTCGGCCTCGCATCGATCGTGCTGCTCAACAGCTTGATCGGCTGGTTCCCGAACGGACAGGGGCGCGGCGGCCCGGAGGAGTGGCTGAAATACATCATCCTGCCGGCCACCATCCTCGGCCTGGCGTCGCTGGTGACTTTCTCTCGCTTCGTGCGCTCGGAAGTGCTGGAGGTGGTCAGCCAGGACTACGTGCGCACCGCCCGAGCCAAAGGGCTCCAGCCGGCGGCCGTCACCTGGCGTCACGTGCTGCGCAACGCCTTGCTGCCGGCGGTGACGCTGCTCGGCGCCTTGCTGCCGAACGTGCTCGGTGGGGCATTGATCACCGAAACGGTGTTCTCGTGGCCCGGGCTCGGCCGCCTGTTCTACGAGGCCGCGAACACCCGCGATTACCCCATTCTGATGGCCATCCTTACCCTCGGCACGTTCGCCACGATCCTGGGGACCCTGCTCGCCGACATCGGCTACGGCGTGGTCGATCCGCGTGTCCGCTACACCTGAGGCCCGCGTTGCGAGCGCAGCGAGCGCAGCGAGCCCGGCGCCAGCCGCGCAGACGTACACGCCCCAGCGGCGTCTGAGCGAGACGCGCGGATTCTGGTCCTCCTCGTGGGCGCGCTTCCGCAAGGACCGCGTCAGCATGGCCGCGCTGATTGTCCTGG
>CBJLVJ010000350.1:0-4486 GCA_966426465.1 uncultured bacterium
GCTGGTTGAGGCTGCGCAGCCGGCTGCGGCGCGGCAGGTGGCTGCGGCTGGTGGGCCGGCGCATGCTGCGTGGCCGATTCGGGCGCGGCCGGCGCGGGTTGTGGCTGCGCTGGCGCGGGTGCAGGTTTCGGCGCCGGTTGAGGCTGCGCAGCCGGCCGTGGCCCGGCCTGGATGGGCGCCGCGGCGCGCGGCGCGCTCTCGGCGAAGAACAGGTCGTTCCAGCACAGTGGCGCGCCCGGGCGCATGCGCGTGTCGCCACAGACCTGCCGCTCGACGAGTCCGTCAGGTCGTGGGAAGTCCTGCGGCTGCATGTGGAAATAGTCGAACGACAGCTTCATCGACGCTGGCCAGACCTTGGCCGCCGTGAGCGTGCTCAGCGTCTGGTGCATCGGGTGGCCGTCGGCGTTGCCGACCCACACCACGATCGCCAGGTCCGGCGTGTAGCCGTTGGTCCACGTGTCGCGATAGTTGTCGGTCGTGCCCGTTTTCGATGCCGCCGGCCACAGCGGACCCTTCGGGTCGTCGTTCTGGTGCAGCATCAGTGGCGTGTTCGGGCCGTACGTGAACAGCTTGGCGGCAGGATCGGACAGGATGTTGCTGATCATGTACGCCGCACGGGGGTCGATCACCTGCTCGCCCTGGGGCACCTTGTAGTCTTCGAGCACGTTGCCTTCGGCATCGACGATGCGCGTGATTCCCACGAGCGGGATCTTCAACCCGTTATTGGCCAACGTCGCGTAGACCTGGGCCATGTCGATGGGTCGAACTTCAGCACCGCCCAGAGTTACGGCGAGCCCGAACGTCTTGCCCGAATCCGGGCCCCACGTCTGGATGCCCATGTTGATGCCGTTCTGGATGGCGGTATCGACGCCGATAAAGTCGAGCGTCTTGACCGCGGGTATGTTCAGCGAATTTCCCAGCGCGCTACGGATCGTCGTCTGGCCATGGAAGATGTTGTCGAAATTGCCCGGGCACCATGTATGTGTAGGCGTGTCTTTCCAGCAGGTGGGCGTGTCGTCGATCGTCGTAGCTGGCGCCCAACCCTTCACGAACGCCTCCGAGTAGATCACCGGCTTGATCGACGAGCCGGGCTGCCGCTCGCTGGTCAGGATGTTCACCTGGCCATCGATCGACTCGTCGTTGTAGTCCAGGCTGCCGTTGAACGCCAGGATCTCGCCGGTCTTGGGATTCACGGCGATCTGGGCGACGTTCGTCGCGCCCTGCGTAGCAATTGTGGGCTTCGAGTCCTGCAGCACCTGCTGCATCTTGTCGTTGTAGTCGTTGTCCAGGGTGGTATAGATCTTCAGGCCGCCCTGGTAGAGCGTCTTGGCGCCGTACTGCTGCTCGACCACGTCGCGCACGTACATGACCCAGTGCGGCGCCTTCAGCTCGACCTGGCGAGTCTTGATGGCGATGCGTTCGGCGTACGCGTCGCGCGCCTGCTGCTCGCTGATGAAGCCATGGCGCGTCATCTGTTCGAGCACGTACGCCTGGCGCTCCTTGGTCGCGATGGGAATGCCATCGGAGGTGCGCGGCACGTCGCGCCGCGTCGGGTCGTACTCGGACGGTGACTGAACCAGGCCGGCGATCAGCGCCGCTTCGGCGATGTCCAGGTCGCGCGCGTGCTTGTCGAAGTAACTCTGCGCGGCCGCCTCCACGCCGTAACTCTGGTTCCCGTAGTACACCTCGTTCAGGTACATCTCCAGGATGTCGTCTTTGGGCAGCTTCTCGTCCAACTGGTAGGCCAGGATGATCTCACGCATCTTGCGCGTGAGGGTCACCTGTTTGCGCTCCTCGGGCGACAGGATCACGTTGCGCACTAGCTGCTGGGTGATGGTGGATGCGCCCGTCTGGCTGGTGCCGCTGCCAGTCAGCAGCGCCGAACGAATCGTGGCGCGCAGGTCGACCCCACGATGCTGATAGAAGAAGGCGTCCTCGGCGGCGAGCGTCGCATCGATCAGGTTCTGGGAGATCTCGTTGAGCGGCACCACTGTCCGCTTGCCGCCGTCCGGGTCGTAGAACTCCCACAACAGCTGACCCTTGCGGTCGAAGATCTGGGCCGTCTTGAAGCTGGCGTGATTGCTGATCTCGCTGAGCGACGGCAGGTCGCGCGTCAGCATGGCGTAGCCGGTGGCGGCGCCCTGCAGCAGGACGAAGATGCCGATCAGGCCGACGCCGATCAACGCGACGAGCAGACCCGAGCCGATCATCAGTGGTGAGCGCAGGCGTCCAGTCGAGTTGACGCGGTCGCGGTACTCGCGCGCCACCTGAAGTCGGTACAGCCGTTGCAGCCGCTCTTGCGCGCGCGCCTGAGCGCGTCGGCGAATATCGAGGGAGTGGCCGTTACCGTTGCGGTTACGACCGAGGTCGTGGCCGTTACCGTTCCCGAAGCGTTGCATTGCCCCCGCTAGCCTTCGTCAACGGAGCGGCTCATTGGCAAAGATGATGCCACACACGCAAAACGGGTGGCCGTTTTCGGCCACCCGTTTGCGCGCGGAAACGAGGCGTTACTTCAAAGTGAGAATGGCGTCGTAGTCAACCCGCGTTCCTTTCGACGCGGCGTTCTTGGTATTCAGGGCGGTCACTTTGATGGTGTGCGTCGTGGTTGTCTTGAGCCCACTGGTGGACCAGACCACCTGGGCGGTCTGCTGCGTGGGCGCATACAGATCGACCGTCGCCACGACCACGCCATCGAGCGTGATCGTTGCCTTGCCGCGGTCCGGCCCCAAAGTGGACACGAACGCGACGCTGCTCGCCGACAAGGCGTTGGCGGGGCCGGCCGCGGAGCCCGCCGTACTCGAAAACTGCACCGAGCCACCGAAGGCGCCGGCCAGGTTCCCGCCGCTCCAACTGCCGTTGAAGCTGGTGTTGAAGCTGTTGTCGATGTCAGGCAGCGTGAACGTCGGTGCGATGGCGAACGCGCTCACGTTGCCCTGCTTGTCCGTCGCCTGGACACGATACGCGTACGTGGTTACCGGCGTGCTGTTGTTGGCCGCCGTCGGCTTGAGCGTGCGCACGATGCTGGTGGCCGTTGGCGAGGGCAGTGTCACGTCGACGAAGCCCACCCCATTCACGCTCTCCTGCAGGTGGTAGCTGGCGATATTGCAGCTCACGACGCCACTCTGGCAGGCCGTGCCCGTCCAGTTCAGGGTGACCGGCACGCCGGTGGTGCTGGCGCCCTGGCCAGACAGGAGCGTGGCCGTCGGGGCGGTCGTGGTTGGCGGCACCGTCAGCGTCACCGCGAACGTGTAGGTGACGGGCGCGCTGGTGTTGCCCGCGGTATCTGTGCCCGTGACGGCGAAGCGATAGGTCTGGCCGTCGGACACCGTATACGAGGTCGGCGACGTGCACGCCGCGAACACATCAGCGTTGGCCTGCGGGACCAGCGAGCACTGGAACGTGCTGCCCGCCTTGTCCGCCGTGAACGCAAACGTCGCTGGCGGCGTCGTCAACGGGTTCGGCGGGTTCTGGGTGATCGTGACCACCGGCGGGGCGGCATTGATGGTGAAGGCGAACTGGCTCGTGCTGACGTCGCCCGCCGCGTCGGTGCCCTGAACCGTGAAGGTGTAGTTGCCGTCCGGCTGGGCCGCGTAGGTGATGGGCGAGGTGCATGCGCTGAACACCGGCGTAGCCGCGGTGGTGAGCGAGCACTGGAACGTCGAGCCCGCCGCCGTTGACGTAAAGGCAAACGTCGGCGTGTTGCTGAACGACACCGCCGGCGGATGCTGCGTAATCGTGACGGCGCCGATCTGGTACTTCTGTGACGCGACGAGGCCGGCATTGCCGGCGGTGTCGACCGCAAAGTACTGCAGCGTCTCGCTATTGGCGACGTTGACCGTCACCGGCGAGGCGCCGTTGGTGGTCGTCGCCGTGGTCGGCGTCGTTCCGTCAGTGGTGTAGTAAATGACGGCCGGCTCGGAGGCTGTCAGCACCACGGATTGGGCCGCGGTGAACTGGCCGCCCGTCGGGCTGGCGCTGACGGTCGGGGCCACGGTGTCGATCACCAGCGTGGTCGAGGCCGTCGAGACGTTGCCGGCTGGATCGGTGCCCCTGATCGCGAACCGATACGCGCCGTCTGGCACAGCCGCGGTGTAGGTCGTCGGCGAGGTGCACGCCGCGAAGCTGTCCGCCGCTGTCTGGAGGACAAGCGAGCACTGGAACGTGGTGCCGGCCTTGTCGGCGATGAAGCTGAAGGTTGGCGTGTTCTTGTTGGATGGACTTGCTGGCTGGCCAGTGATCGTGACCACCGGCGGCACCGTATCGATCGTGAACCCGGCGGCTGTCGCGAAGCTTACGTTGCCCGCGGCATCCACGCCCTCAACCTTGAAGACGTACTCGCCATCGGACAAAGGTCCGGCTCCGCCGAGAACAGGTGTGCTGGAGCCGGCGGCAGTGCCATACGTCGCGGGCGCGGTGCAGCTCGTAAAGGCATCGGCGCCGAGCATCGGCTGCACCAGCGAGCAGCGGAAGGTTGCCGCGGGATCGG
>CBJLVJ010000351.1:0-4481 GCA_966426465.1 uncultured bacterium
CTGGACGGCTCGTGAGGGACACGGCAGCCGAGCACCCCTGCGCAGTCCCGAATGGACCGAGTGGATGCGCAGCCTGAAGCAGCTCTCGCCAGAGCAGCGGCGCGCCCTGGCCGACCAGGAACGACCCGAGTGGCCCGCTGAGGAGCGACCGTACTGGATCGAAGCCAAGGCGCAATTCAACCTGGATGCCTTTCCGGACGCGCCCGTTCCCGACATGGGCGGTTGGTGCGACATGGAGCGCGCGCGGCGCCGCCCAACCCGGCTCGTCACCGCGGACGTCGAGCGTGGCGCCATCGTAAAGCCGGAGGGGGCCGAGGAGGCGAGCCGCATGAACCCGAACGTGCGCGTCGCGCACGTGCCCGGCGCCGGTCACAACATTCGCCGCGAGCAGTACCCAGCCTTCCAGTCCGCGGTGCGCGGGTTCCTCGCCGAGGTCCACCAGGCAGCCGCCACCCATCGCTGAGCGTAGGTCAATGGTCGTTTGTCGATAGCCTCGGCGCGTGCCGTGAGGCAGTACGTCAGATGGTCATCGCGCTGAAGCCGCCGTCAACGCAGATCAGCGCGCCTGTCACGAAGCCGGCGGCGCGCTCGCTCGACAGCCAGACGACGGCGCCGATGAGCTCCTCGGGCTCGCCAAGGCGAGCCATGGGCGTGTGCCGCAGGATGGCCTCGACGCGCTCCGGCGCCAGGATGCGGCGGTTCTGCTCCGCCGGGAAGAAGCCGGGCAGCAAAGCATTGACACGGATGCTGTGCGGGGCCAGCTCGCGCGCGAGGTAGCGCGTGAGATTGTTGACGCCGGCCTTCGACACGCCATAGGTCAGCACTTTCGACAACGGGATCTCGGATGAATCCGAGGAGACGTTGATGATGCAACCACCCCGGCCGCGCTCCACCATGCCGCGCGCGAAGACCTGGCAGGCGAGCATGGTGCTCGTGAGATTCGTGTCCAGAATGCGGTGCCACTCGTCCTCTCGCAGGTCGAAGAATGGCGTGGTGGAATTGATGCCGGCCGCGTTCACCAGGATGTCCACGCCCCCGAAGCGCTGGACGATGCAGCGCTCCGCCGCTTCGAGCTGCTCGCGCTCGGTGGCATCCGTCGACACGTGCAGCGCCGCGTGGCCACCGCGCTCGAGCTCCGCCACGACCGCCGCGCCGCGCTCGGTGGAGCGCCCGAGGACTGCCACCGACGCGCCAGCATCCGCCAATCCGCGGCAGAAGGTCCCACCGAGCACACCGGTGCCACCGACAACCGCCGCAACTTTGCCCTGGAGTGAGAAAAGCTGCGCGACCTCCATCGGCCTAATAGGCGCCGGCGCGGACGATCGTCGCCAGCGAAGGCTCGACGCCGAACAGGTCGGCCGCCCGATAGAGCATCTCGCCCGCGCTGTGGACGACCAGGAGGCCTTCGTCTTCACGATCGTCCCAGGCGTCGGGATCGATCTCTCGATGGTCGAGGTAGCCCAGGTTGATGCGGCGGCAGCGCTCTTCCGGGATGCCTGTCGCGAGTGTGACCTGAATGCGCGGCTCCTCGAGGTGCGATGCCGGATCGTAGGACCCGGCGCCCTTCACATGGGTGCTGTGCGCCTTGATCATGCCCGGGACGTGCTCGAACCGCTCGGCTTGCTTCAGGAAGTAGTCGCGCACGTGGTAGCCCACCTCGTCGATCAGCCTGCCGTGCGTGTAGGAGACCTCGGTCAGGTGGGGCGCGTAGATGACCACCTCGCCTCCATTGGCGACGGCCGGCTCGGTTTTGTACATCGCCTTGGCGGCGGTCCACAGATCGTCATAGATCTTTGAGGGCATCGACAGCACCCGCTTGAATGCGCGCGGCACCTGGACGATCTCCAGCTGTGCCGAAAGGTCCGCCGCGGCGCTCCAGGCCTCCTCAGGCGTGCCGATGAACATGCCATGGAAGGCCTGTCCCTTCACCGCAAGCGCGATGCACAACACCGGTCGGGGGACCAGCTCGGCCGCGCGATGGATGACGCGCCGCACGGGTGTGTCCTTGTGGCCGATGGTGTGCATGCTGGTCACCAGGGCACCCAACCAGTGGCTGGCATTGATGATGTCCGGGCCGGCGATGCCCGGAAACAGGTACTTGGCCCCGCCTGAGAAGCCAACCACCTCGTGCGGGAACACCGGCCCGCAGATGATCAGCTGGTCGTATTCGAGGATGCGGCGGTTCAGGCTGACGGGGATGGCCTCGCTGAGCAAACCACCTGTGAGCTGCTCGACGTCGTGTCCGGGGATGGAGCCAATCATCGCCAGGGCGTCGGCGCGGTCCCAGGCGTGATTGAAGACCTCGGACCTGGGGTAGCGCTCCGCCCGTTCGGCAGCGGAGGCGCCAACCAGCTTGTCCACGGCAGCCGCAGGCATCGGTGGATGGGTGCCCAGCGCGATCAGGTAATCGAGCCGCGACACCCGCTGGCCGAGCTCCTGGTACAGCAGCCGGAACAGCAGGGGAATGGGCGCATTGCGGGTGCCGTCGGGGATGAGCACCAGCACGCGTTTGCCGTCCACGGTCAGGTCAGCGCAGGCCGCGCCAAGCAGCTCCGTGGCGGCCGCGTCGTCGAGGAGCTCAGTAGCAGACCCTTTACCGCGCATCACAGTTTGAAGACCTTCCTGGGCTGGTCGCTCACGAGCTGCACGGCGGTTTGCATCGCCTCGTCCTCCTCCAACTGGTGCTCGGCTACCAGCTGGGCCAGGACTCCGGCGTCGATGCGCCGCGACATGTCGTGGCGAGCGGGGATGGAGCAGAACGCGCGCGTGTCGTCCACGAAGCCGGATGTGCGCGAGAAGCCGGCGGTCTCGGTCACTGCCGCGCGGAACCTCCGCATCGCTTCGGGCGCATCCAGGAACCACCACGGCACACCAATGTAGACCGACGGGTAGAAACCAGCCAGTGGCGCCAGCTCGCGCGACCAGATCGTCTCGTCGACCGTGAACACGACCAGGTGCAGGTTGGGATGCGTGCCGAAGCGCTCGAGCAGCGGTCGCAAGGCCTCGGTGAGCTCGACGCGGATGGGGATGTCGCTGCCGGTGTCAGGCCCGAACCTGGTGGTGGTTACCGTGTGATGCCCGCGACGGACACCCGGGTGCAGCGTCATGACCAGTCCGTCGTCAACGGACATGCGCGCCATCTCCAGCAGCATGTGTCGTCGAAACGCCACCGCCTCGTCGGGCGTGGCCCGGCCGGCCAGGGCGGCCGCATAGATCCGAGCCGCCTCGCCGGGCTCGAGCGGGTCGGTGCGCACGTCAGGATGACTGTGGTCGGCCGAGACGCCGCCGTGGGCGATGAAGTGCTGCCGCCGCTGCTCGAGCGCGCGCACGAAGCCGGCGTAATCGCCCGTATCGATGCCTGAGGCTTCGCCCAGACGCGCGACCGCCGCGCGCCAGCCCGGCTGAGCCGGCTCCAGGTAGCGATCGGGACGAAAGGTGGGAATGACCCGCCCCGACCAGGTCGGATCGCTGGCGAGCGCGGCGTGCGCCGAGAGGTCATCGCTCGGGTCGTCGGTGGTGGCCAGCACTTCCAGGCGGAAGCGCTGGTAGAGCGCCCGCGGGCGACAATCGGGCTGCCGCAGTCGCTCGGCCAGGTGGTCGAAAATGGCATCGGCCGTCTCCGCCGACAGCGGCCGGGACACGCCGAAGATCTCCACCAGCTCCTGCTCGAGCCAGTAGCGGACCGGTGTGCCGCGAAAGACGGCCCAGTGCTCGCACAGCCGCCGCCACACCTCGCGCGACGCTTGCTCGGACAGCGGGCCCTGGCCGACCCCGAGCGCGTCCAGGGGAACCCCGTCGGCGTGCAACAGACGGGTGACATAGTGATCGGGTGTCACGAACAACGTGGCCGGATCGGCAAACGGCCTGTCCTCGAGGAGCAGGCGTGGGTCCACGTGACCGTGCGGTGAGATGAGGGGCAGGTCGCGCACGGCCTCGTATATCCGCCGCGCGATTGCCCGAACGCCGGGCTCAGCCGGCAACAACCGATCCGCGTGCAGCCTCACTGCCGGCGCGACCTGTGCCATACGCTCATGGTGCTCCCCCCCGCTCACGGCCGCAACATCGGATCGCATCCTGCGTTGCCCGGTTCGGATCCCAGAGGCGACATTCTGGCCGTGTTCAGGCGGACCGCCAGCGTGGCCGGTGGGCGTCGAGTAAGCAGGGCCCACCTTGTATGAGAATACTTGCGCTTGTCGGGAGACCTGGTAGATGCCTGGATTTCGCAATGTCGATGCTGCCCGCGCGAGACGTGCAGCAGTGTGGGGGAGCGGCGCCGTCGCCGCACTGGTGATGGCAAGTGGCTGTGTCGCCGCTGCTCCAGGATCGGGCGGGCCAGCTGCCACGCCCGCGGTTGGCGCCAATCCGGTTCCGAGCCCGTCGCCGGCCGTGCCGGCGCTCGCAACGCCGGCCGCCGCGTCGAACACCACGTCGGGCGGCGCGGCCGCGGCCGCCCTTCTACCGGCGGTCATCGACGTGGCGCC
>CBJLVJ010000352.1:0-4475 GCA_966426465.1 uncultured bacterium
CTTGACCACGCTGCTGGCCCGCGAGGTGCGTCTGGAAGACCAGGCGATCGTGTTCCAGTACGTTGGCAAGGACCATATCCGTCAACTCAAGCATGTCATCGACGCCGAGGCTGCCAGCATCGTTGCGCAACTGCTCGGCAACACGCCGGCCATCGCTCGTCGATCGTATGTGGATCCACGCGTGTTCGACGGCTACCGCGCCGGCTGGGTGATTCACCCGGATCTGGCTCAGCTCGGCTTCGACCTCGACGGCCGGCCACCTGCCATGCGCCGTCCCGTTGAGCTCGCCGTGCTGGACCTGATCAAGCAGCGCTGGGATTCAAGCAACCTGCGACACGTTACGATCTGATCCCAGGGCGTTCGTCAGCGAGCGAACGCACGCCTACCTCGTAGAGACGACCGAGGAGGTCAGCCGGATCTGCGTAGACGCGATACGCGCCTGCGCGCTCCAGCTCATCCTCGCCGTAGCCTCCTGACAGCACACCAACACCCAGAGCACGGGCGCGGCGGGCTGCCAGCAAGTCCCACACACTGTCGCCCACCACGACGGAAGCGGTAATGTCGACGTGCAACCGCTCCGCTGCCGTCACAAAGAGATCCGGGTCAGGCTTGGCGTGTGAGACCTGGTCGCGCGTCACCACGACCGCGTCGGAGCCCAGGCCGAGCATCTCCAGTGACGGCCGAGCGCTCTCGGACCGACCACTGGTGGCAATGGCCCATGGCACCCGCTGCTCGGAGAGATGGGCGAGCAGCTCGCAGGCACCTGGTAGCGGACGGACCTGGTCTGCCTGGCGCTGGAATGCCTGCTGGTGCGTTCGCTGTATCTGCTCGACCTGCTCCAGACTGACTTCACGACCGATCTCGCGCAGCAACGCATTGACGAACAGGCCACCACTCATGCCGATCCTGCGGTGGATGCGCCAGACGGCCAACTGTATTCCGTTTGTCTCCAGCGCTTCGCGCCAGGCGAGCACGTGCTGGTACACGCTGTCCACCAGCGTTCCGTCCAGATCGAAGAGAAAGGCGGGCGCTGTCACGCTGCTCTCACTAGCGTACCAGACCTCGCGACATCAATCGCGTGCTTCGTAGGGGACGCTCGTCAGGGCGGTGTGTCGGCGAAACAGCAGGTTCCACTTGAGCCGCCAGGCGAAGTAGTTGTGCCACAGCGGGTGCCACCAGCGCGTGGGCAGAATCTCGGGCACAATCACCGTAATGAAGCAGTGCGGCTCCGCATGCTTCTGGACGAAGTCCAGATAACGCAACAACGCGCCAATGGTGGATCGAGTCGGCGAATCGAGGATCACCAGTGGCACGCCAGTGTCCAATTCCTGCCACTTCTGCCGCAGCTTCTGGGCGTGCTGCAGATCGTCGGTGACGTGTATTGCCTCGACGCGAGCATCGAGACTGTAGGAATACTTGACTGCCTGTAGCACGACGCGGTCGATGCGCCCGACCGTGATCACCGCGTGGTGCCGTATCGGGCTCTTGAGAACCTGGCTGGCGCCGGCTGCCGAGCTGATCCGCACGCTGCGGGCCAGGCGTTCGTTGTGCGTACCGACACGCTCCAGCGCGAACACGATGATTGGCAGGATGAGGACGACGATCCAGGCTCCGTAAACGAATTTGCTGACGATCACCACGCAGAGCACGATGCTGGTGGCAATCGCACCCACACCATTGGCCGCCATGTGCCACTGCCAGGCGTGATCGCGACGTCGCCACCAGTGCCGCGCCATGCCGGCCTGCGACAGCGTAAATGTGGCAAAGGCTCCAACCGTGAACAGCGGAATGAGCGCGGTGACGCTGCCGCGAAAGGCCACGATGAGCACCGCCGAGACGATGGTCACGAGCACGATCCCGTTGCTATAGGCCAGGCGCGCGCCACGCACAGCGAACGCCTCCGGTAAATAGCCGTCCTTCCCGAGCAACGCCAGCAGACGTGGAAAATCAGCGAAGCCGGTGTCCGCCGCCAGCACCAGCAGGAGCAGCGCCGAGGCCTCCAGAACCAGGTGCAGCGGACCCGTGCCCAGAATGGTGCGCGTCAGCTGACTGTGGACGGTTTCGACTTCGGTAGGGTCGGGTACGATGCCGATCGCGCCGGACAGGAAGGCGATCCCCAGGAACAGCGTCCCAAAGCCAATAGCCAGACCGGCGAGCGCGATGTGCGCATTGCGCGTCTCCGGTGGACGGAGATACGGCACGCCATTTGAGATTGCCTCGATGCCGGTGAGCGCTACCGCGCCCGACGAAAACGCGCGGAGCAGCAACAGCGTGCCAAACGTCTCCGCGGGATGGGTCAGCAGATCCTGTGCTGGCTGCGGGGGTGTGTACGGGGGGAGGGTTCCCGTCGCCCACTGGAACAGGCCCAGGGCGACGACGGCGGCAGTTCCGAACACGTAGATGTAGATAGGTAGCGACAAGATCGCGCCGGCCGCGCGGATGCCGCGCAGGTTGGCCAGCATGATCAATGTCAGTGCGGCGAGCGCCAGGAAGACGCGCCCCCCGGCGAGGGACGGCACCGCCGACGTGGCCGTCTCTACGCCTGAGGCAACCGAGACCGCCACATCGAGCGTGTAGTCAATCAGCAACGCCGCGGCGCTTATCAGACCGGGCAAGCGGCCCAGGTTGTCAGTGGCCACAATGTAACCACCGGCCCCATTGGGATAGGCAGAAATCGTCTGCCAGTAGGAAATGGCAAGTATGCCGAGCAACGCGACAATCGCGATCGCAATCGGCAGCGCGTAAGTTGCCATAACTGGCACGCCCGCTTGAGCGAGCATGCGCAGCATTTCCTCGGGGCCGTACACCGACGAGGCGAGCGCGTCGGCGCCGAGGACCGCCAGAGCGGCAATCCAGCCCAGCCGTTCGCTACGTTCGCGTCTGCTGCTGAGCGCCGGTCCGAGCAGGACCCGCCTCACACGGTGCAGGGCGCGCTGGAAGCGCCCGCGTGGGGGCGGATCCGCCGTGATTTCGTAGACGCCGGGGCCGACCTGGTGGATGCCCCGCGTCGGCGAGGCGGCTCGCTCCTCGAGTGCGCTCAGGTGTGGAGGTGTTGGTGGTTGTACGCGCGGTCTTCCTTACCTCGGGCGGCGCCGAGTGCATGAAGCGGCAGCAACGGGCCGGTCGCCGTCTGGCCGACCTGGTACGCAAATATCAGGCCATTCTTGAGGTTGATGTAGCGGGTCGTCTCGGGAATCGAGGTACCCGTATGCACCACTTCGCGCTGGGCGGCGGGCCATTGCTCGGGGGCAATGTTGTCCTTGACTTCCTTGGGAAGATGCTCGTACGGAGGCACGTCATCGTGAACGTGGGGCGCGTGGTGAGGCGCGGCGGCTGACGCTCGAGCGGGCACGCGCAGCACGACCAGCGTGTCGCCTGGCGCGGGCGCGCGGCGCAGCTCCACCCTGGACTCGCCGTGCTTGTGGGCCAGGAGGTAATCGAGACCCTCTTCGAGGTAGACACCGTTCAGCATCACTTGTACGGTCTCGACCAGCATATCGAGCGGGAAATCGGTGCGGCGTCCGTCGCACAGGTGCGACAGATCGTAGGGAGCCAGCGGATCGGTCATGTGAACCCGGCCAGTCTGGCTCGCGCCCGGTAAGAACCGCGTAAGCCCGGCACGTGAACCATGCCGGACGGGATCGCGTCGGCGCTGGCCACACGTACTCTCCTGCGCGGCTCATACGCGGTTCCTACCGCGCACAGGGACAATGCCACGAGGTGACAAGCATGACGACGACGAAGAGCCCTCAGACGAGCCAGACCGCCGAGACGAAAGAGGGCGGCGGTCAAGCCGAGCAACAACGCCGCGGCGGTCAGGCCGAGCAGCAGCAAGGTCGCGGTCAAGGCGAGCAGCAGACCAGGCAGATGGCCCGCTGGAATCCGTTCAGTCTGCTGGACGACCTTCAGGACGAGCTGGCACGCGTGTGGGGCCGGCCTCTCGGAACACAGATGCCACGACCCACGCGGCTACTGGCGCAGCTCCCGTTGGGCGTGCCGCGACTCGACATGTACGAGGAAGACGGGGCGCTGGTGGTCAAGGCTGACATGCCTGGGGTCAAGAAGGACGACGTTCGAGTTGAGCTGGACGGCGGTGATCTCGTCATTCAGGGCGAGACGCGCACGGAGAACGAGGCCCGAGAGGACCAGTACTACCGCATGGAGCGGACAGTGGGCAGCTTCTACCGCCGTATACCGCTGCCGTTCGAGGCCAAGCCCGACGACATCCAGGCGACCATCAACGACGGAGTGCTCGAAGTCCGCATTCCCAAACCGCCCGAATCGCAGCAGTCCAGGGCCAGGCGCATTCCCGTCCGCTAGCGCCCCTTCCAGGGTCCAGCGCGCCCCCGGCTGGCGCCCCCTTCCAGGTCCGGGGTTCGCCCACCAACCCAGGTGGGTTGCCCGGAACTTCTGTTCGCCTAGCGGAGGCGAGCGCCAACCAGCGCGAGCCCCTGCTCGTGCTCGATCCGCTGATC
>CBJLVJ010000353.1:0-4463 GCA_966426465.1 uncultured bacterium
GTGGTGCGCGTCGACAGCAACCAGGCCGGTCGACCGTGGATCTCAGCGCGTGCTACTGGCTCAGTCTCTTGAAGCGTAGCGCTCGTCGTCACGCTACATTGTGATCAATTCGGACACCCGCGGCGAGCGCCGCCGCCTGGCTTCAGATCGCCTGACGCCGGCGCCACACGAGCTGAATCTGACGGATGATGTTGCGGCGTCGCGCCGGGCGATTCAAACGGTAGACGCGGCCGCCACTGAGTGGCGTGCGGCTCGGGACCATGCGCTCGAGGGACCGCTGCGTTCGTACGGTCATCGCCCCAGTGTGGGGCGCCGCCCAGGCACACTCGAAGAGCCGATAGCATGGGTACATAACCCCGCAGGTACTTCTAACCAGAACCATTTGATGGCGAGGGAAAGACTGCGCGCATGACCACTACGCTCGATCGAACCCGCTTCCGGCTGGTCGGCCGTCGAACGCGACGTGCCGATGCGCCCGAGCGACTTACGGGCCAGATCCGCTTTACCAATGACCTGGTGCTGCCGGGTGCGTTGCACTGTCGGTTTGTCCGCAGCCCGTACGCCGCGGCCAGGATTGTCTCGGTTGACACGTCCGAGGCGCAGGCGTTGCCTGGCGTCGTGGCCGTGCTGACCGCGCGCGACCTGCCCGTGCCCGACATCGCCGCCGCCGTCGAAAACCGCAGCATCTTGCTGGCGCTTGACCGGGTGCTGCACGCCGGCCAGCCGGTCGTTGCCGTCCTGGGACAGACCGAGGCGGCCGCGGAAGATGGCGCCGCGGCCGTTCAGGTTGAATACGATCCCCTCGAGTCGGTCGTCGATCTCGCGGCCGCCATGCAGGCGGAGGCGCCGCTCGTGCGCGAGCAGCGTGAGGTCAACCCGGAAGAGCTGGCCATGCACGGCGCCGCGCCGCAGGGCACACAGGCCGACGACGAGCCGCGCGCACCGAACGTGGCCAGCCGTATTCGTTTCGAACGCGGCGACGTCGAACAGGGTCTGGCGCAATCCGACGTTGTCGTGGAGCACGAGTTTCGCACGAGCTGGGTGCACCAGGGCTACATGGAGCCGCAATCGTGCACCGCCGTACTCGATGCCCTGGGCAACGTGACCGTCTACGCGTCGACCCAGGCGCTGTTCCACACACGCTCAGAAGTGGCCCGCACGCTCGGTCTGGCCGACCACCAGGTCACCATCAACGCCATGCCAGTGGGCGGTGGCTTCGGCGGAAAATTCGGCTTTCTCGAGCCGACCGTGGCGGCCCTGGCCAAAGCCGTCCAGCAACCCGTGCGTCTGGTCTACAACCGCATGGAGGAGCTGACCGCGGCCGATCCGGCGCCCGAGAGCCGCATCCGACTGAAAATCGGTGCTCGCCGCGATGGCACGCTGGTCGCGCTGCGCGGCGATTTCACCTTCGACGCTGGCTCGAAGGCCGGCGCTCCGGTCGGTATCTCGGCCCTCATGTCGGGCTCGCTGTATCGCTTCGAGAACCTGTTGATCGAGGGCACGGAGGTGCTCACGCACAAAGCCGGCACGGGCGCCTACCGCGCTCCGGGCGCGCCGCAGGGAGCCTTCGCGCTGGAGAGCGCGATGGATGAGCTGGCTCGTGCGCTGGGTATGGACCCGCTCGAGCTGCGCTTGAAGAACGCCGCGCGTCAGGGCGACACCCGTGCTGACGGCACATCCTGGCCTCGCATCGGTCTGATCGAATGCCTCGACGCCGCGCGCGAGGTGTATCAGGCCGAGCGCCAGGCGGCCGGACCAGGCGAAGGGGTCGGCATCGCCGCCGGAGGTTGGCCAGGCGCGACCGAATCCGCATCCTCCATCTGCCGGCTGAACGCGGACGGCTCGCTGCAGGTGTCGCTCGGTGCGGTGGATCTGACGGGCACCAACACGACCTTTGCGATCATCGCTGCCGAGGCTTTTGGGCTCGACGACGCGTCACAGGTCCGCGTGACCACGGTCAATTCCGACTCGGCGCCGTACGCCGGTGGTAGTGGCGGAAGCAAGGTCACCTACACCATCGGGCCGGCCGTCCTCCGCTCGGCCGAAGACGCGCGCAATCAGGTGCTGCACATCGCGGCGTCGGAGCTGGAGGCCGCGGTGGACGACCTGGAGCTTGTCAACGGGCGCGTGCAGGTTCGCGGTGTGCCTGGCAAAACGATCACCCTCGCCGACATCTTCTCGGTCAGTGCGTCGTTCGGCGCCAGACACGCGCCGGTGCTGTGCCGGGGCCAGACGTTGGTGACCGACTTCAGCCCGGGCATGGCCGTACACATCGCCCGCGTGCGGGTGGATCCCGACACCGGTCGGGTTCAGCCGGTGCGGTTCGTGTCGATCCAGGATGTGGGCCGCGCGATCAATCCGGCGACGGTCGAGAGCCAGATGCACGGTGGGGCGGTGCAGGCTGTCGGCTGGGGGCTGTACGAGCGCATGCTCTGGGATGAACAGGGCACACCGCTCACGGCAAGTTTGATGGATTACGCCATTCCCAAGGCGAGTCAGTCGCCCGGACTCGACACGCGGCTGGTCGAAGTGCCCTCAGAGTACGGTCCGTTCGGCGCAAAGGGCGTGGGCGAGCCGCCGGTCATTCCAGGCGCCGCGGCGCTGGCCAACGCCGTCCGCGACGCGTGTGGCGCGCGCGTGACCGAGCTACCGCTGACAGCGGAACGCGTGATGCTCGCCATGACGTAAGCCCATCGTGGGGTTGCCTGGTGACGTGCTGACCTTACTGCGTAGGAGGCTGCATTGGTGAACATCGGTGCGGTGGTGCGATTGGGGCCGGTGCCTGAAACCAGCGCGCCGCCGGGCTACGCGGCGATCCGCGACATGGCGCGACACATGGAAGCAGCCGGCCTCGACTCCGTCTGGGTGTACGACCACCTGCTGTACCGCTGGCCCGGTCGACCCACCGACGGCATCTGGGAGTGCTGGACCATCCTGGCCGCTCTGGCCGAAGCGACGCAGCGCGTTCAGCTCGGCACACTGGTGGCGTGCACCCAGTTCCGCAATCCGGCGCTGCTGGCCAAAATGGCCGCCACACTCGATGAAGTCAGTGGCGGTCGCCTGACGCTGGGCGTGGGCGCCGGTTGGCATCAGCCCGAATTCGATGCGTTCGGCTTTCCGTTCGACCACCGCGTGAGCCGCTTCGAGGAGGCGCTGCAGATTATCGGTCCGCTGCTCCGGGTCGGACGGGTCGACTTCTCCGGCACGTACTACGCCGCGCGCAACTGCGAGCTGATTCCGCGCGGACCACGACCCGCCGGTCCGCCGCTACTGGCTGCTGGCAAGGGCCCACGCATGCTGCGCATCGCGGCGCGCTACGCCGACGCCTGGAACACCGCCTGGCACGCCAGCCCGGCCAGCGCGCGCGAGGACGTCGAGCAGCTCCATGCCGCCTGCCACGCCGAGGGGCGAGACCCTGCCAGCCTCCAGCTGACCGTGTCGGTGGCCGTGTCGTTTCCGGACCTCGGCGACGGCTCGGCGCGAGGCGCCTCGCTCAGCGGCTCAGCAGGGGCGATCGCCGAGACGCTGCACGGCTTCGAGGCGCTGGGCGCGCAGCACATCATGGTCGAGTTCGCGCCCTACACGCCCGAGGCGCTCGACCGCTTCGCCGAGGCGGTCCAGGTCTTCCGCCAGTCCTGATCCGCGGCCTGGTCAGTCCACCACGGCGATGCCCTCGATCTCGACCAGCAGCTCGGGGCGAGCGAGGCGGGCTTCGACCGTCGAGCGTCCGGGCCGGGGCTCCGGGATCAGCTCGCGGTAGACCGCGTTCATGGGCTCGAACAGGCGCATGTCGGCGAGAAACACGGTGGTCTTGACCAGGCGGTCGAGCGAGGAGCCGCCGGCCTCGAGCACCGCGCGCAGGTTGTCGATCGCCTGCCGGGTCTGGCTTGCCACGTCGGCGCCGGCCACCTGGCCCGTGCGCGGGTCGGTGCCGACCTGGCCCGATGAGAACACAAAGCCATTGACGCGCATGCCCGCCGAGAACGGCAGCGCCGGCGTCGGAACATCCGAGCGTGTGACCACTTCGCGCATGGCCTAAAGCTATCAGCCGCCCGCGGTTGGCGGCTGATAGCTGATGGCTACCGGCGGACCGCTCTGGCCAGCCGATGTCAGGCCAGCGTCTGCAGGTAGGCCTCCAGCCGGTCGTACGATTCGCCGGCGCCCTTTTCCATGCCACTCTGGAGCATCCCATCGCGGTCCTCGACGGAGTCGAAGACGGACGTCACGGTCATCCTGGTCCTGCCGCCCAGGTCCTCCAGAACCAGCGTCTCGACGGAGATATGGCCGGGCATGCCCTCGAATTCGAACGTCTGGACGATGCGTTCGGGCGGCACGATCTCGCGGACCTCACCGCGGAAGCCGTACTCGTTGCCATCGGCGGCGCGTTCGACGAAACGCCAGGCGCCACCCGGGCGGAAGTCCATCTAGCACACCGCCAGGGTCGAATCTTTCTGGCCCCACCA
>CBJLVJ010000354.1:0-4461 GCA_966426465.1 uncultured bacterium
GACCCACAAGCCGCGGCCGCCTACAAGTCCGACAACGGCGCCGTCTCTGCGCCATCCCTGTTGCAGGCGCAGATCGAGGACCCCTCCAGCGCGCCTGCGCTCGTCCAGCAGCTCAAGTTCCAGCAGCATCTCATGACCGGCGGGTTCGTGAAGGACATCAAGTACGCGGCCGGGTACTCCGCCCTGGCGCCCCTGTTGACGACGACGTACCAGAACGTGGCGTTTGGGCGGATGACGATTCAGGCAGCCGTCGACGATTTCTTCAACCAGTCCAACGCCATTCTCAACAAGTAGAGATCCGGCGTGGACGTAGGAGCGCGGGCGGCGGAGCCGCGAAGGACCGTTCTGGGTAGCCTGGGTGGACTGTCGCGGCTCAGCGCGAGCCAGCAGGAGAACCTGTACGGCTACTTGTTCCTGCTGCCCTGGTTCGTGGGCATGATCGCGATTACGATCGGTCCGATTCTGGCCTCTTTGGCCCTGGCATTCACGGACTATTCTGTCCTGTCGGCGCCGCACTGGGTGGGCCTGGCCAACTTCGTCACCATGCTCACCGCCGATCCACGCTACCTGGACTCCGTTCACACCACGCTCATGTATGTCGGGATCTCAGTTCCGCTGGTGCTCGTGTGGGGGCTGACGTTGGCGCTGGTGCTGAACCAGGGGCTCAAACTGCTGCCTGTGTTCCGCGCGATCTTCTACATCCCCTCGTTGCTTGGATCCAGCGTCGCCGTGGCGATCCTCTGGTTCTACATGTTTGGCAAGGACGGGCTCATCAACCTGGCGCTGCGCCCGCTCGGGATCGATGGGCCGAGCTATATCGGCAATCCGTCGTTCGCGCTCTACACGCTGATCGTGCTGAATCTGTGGGCCTTCGGCTCGGGCATGATCATCTTCCTGGCTGGCCTGCGCCAGATTCCGCCGGAGCTGTACGAAGCTGCGCAGCTCGATGGAGCCGGTCGGTGGGCACGCTTCTGGCGTATCACGCTGCCGCTGCTGACCCCGGTCCTGTTCTTCAATGCCGTGCTCGGTCTGGTTGGCGGATTCCAGGCATTCACGAGTGCCTTCGTGGTCAGCAACGGTAGTGGCGGTCCGGCCGACGCGACGCTGCTGTATCAGGTGTACCTGTACCAGCGCGGGTTCGTGAACCTGAACATGGGCTACGCCTGCGCCATGGCCTGGGTGCTGTTGACGGTTATGGCCGCCTGCACCGGCGTGCTGTTCTGGAGCTCGCGCTTCTGGGTCTTCTACGGAGAAGACCGGTGAGCGTCGCCATGTCTCACGCCGCCCAACCCGCGTCGGCGCGGCGGTTCCTGTCCTACCTGGGCGTGGTCGGGCTCGCCTTCGTCATGCTCTACCCACTGCTGTGGATGTTCTCCGCCTCGTTGACGCCCGGTGGTCAGATCGGGTCAGCCGGGCTCATTCCGCAGCGCGGCGTGACACTCGACAATTATCAGCAGGGCTGGAACGGAGTCGGCGGGGTCGGTTTTGGACGTTTCTTTCTCAATTCGTTGCTGGTCAGCGGCGCCGCCGTGCTCGGCAACATCGTCAGCTGCTCGTTGGCCGCCTACGCCTTCGCCAGGATCGATTTCAGGTGGCGGCGCATCTGGTTTGCGCTGGCAGTCGGCTCGATTCTGCTGCCAGCCCAGGTGCTGATCATCCCCCAGTACATCCTGTTTCGCAGCTTTGGCTGGGTGAACACGTATCTTCCGCTCATCGTGCCGAAGTTCCTGGCCCACGATGCGTTCTTCGTGTTCCTGATGGTCCAATTCATCCGTGGCATTCCGCGCGAGCTGGACCAGGCCGCGCGCATCGACGGCTGCGGCCACTTCGGCATCTACTCGCGCATCATCCTCCCGCTACTCATGCCAGCCCTGGCGACGACCGCCGCGTTCACCTTCATCAACACCTGGAACGACTTCTTCAGCCCGCTGATCTATCTGACGCGACCGCAGTTGTTCACGGTGCCGATTGCGCTCAGGGCGTTTATTGACGCCACCAGCGCCTCCTCGTTGGGTCCACTGTTCGCTATGTCGGTGCTGTCACTGCTGCCGGTTCTGGGCTTTTTCCTCGCCTTCCAGCGGCTGCTGACGGAGGGCATCGTCACCACCGGCCTGAAGTAGCGCAGGTGGCGTTGCTTCTCAGGGCGCACACGCTGCTCGATGGAGGCGGTGGTCCGCCACTTCATGACGCGATGGTTGAAATCGAGCACGGCCGCATCGTGAACGTCGGAACAGCCGTGGACTTCGGCTCACGCGCCGAGCGGGCCGAGGTGCTCGATCTGGGTCGTCGCTGGCTGATGCCGGGCATGATCGACATGCACAACCACCTGCGGCTGAGCCACCTCCTGCCAGATCCGGCCGGGCAAGTCCACGACTCGCCAGTCTCGTACACCCTGCACGCGGTGCACCACCTGGCCACCAACCTGCTCAGCGGCGCGACGACGATGCGGTGCAACGGCGACCGAGACTTCATCGACGTCGAGGTCCGACAGGCGGTGGACGCGGGCCTCGTACCCGGACCCAGGCTGCTGGTCGCCACACGCGGGATCAAGTCCACCACGTGTACTGGCGGCATGGTCGCAACGGTCCTGGTGGATCGAACGGACCAGATCTGTCAGGCGATCCGCGACAACGTCGCGCGTGGGGCCAACCACATCAAGCTGTTCACCTCAGGCGGCCTGGGTCCACGTGAGATGGCCAGCCAGAGCTTCTGGGCGAACGAGCAAATCACGGCCGCTGTCGCCGAGGCGCACGGGCTTGGCGTGCCGATCGTTGCCCACTGCCACGGCGGGCGCTCCGCTCGGGCGCTGATCGAGGCCGGTGTGGACGTGATCGAGCATGGCTCGTATCTCACCGATGTCGAGCTGGACCTCATGGCGCAGCGCGGCACGTGGCTGGACATGACCCTCGGCATTCTCGTTCACCCCGCCAGCGACGCCCGCCAGGGGCTGTACGCCAGACTCGGGCAAGACGGACTGGCGGCGATGGTCGACGACACGCTCGCAACCATGCGTCGAGCTATCGATCGCGACGTCCGGGTCGTCATGGGAACGGACACCATGCACGGGATGCTCGCGGTCGAGGCCGGTCAGGCGGTCGGCCTGGGCATGTCGAACGCCCAGGCGGTGCAGGCGCTCACCGGGCGGGCGGCTCAGGCGCTGGGCAAAGCAGACGAGCTGGGCTCGCTTCGACCCGGGCTCGCCGCGGACCTGGTTGCGCTCGATGCCGACCCACTGGTCGACATCTCGGCGCTGGAGCGGGTGGCAGTCGTCATCGCCCGTGGGAGGATCGTCAAGTGGCCCGGCCAGGCGGAGGCGGCGCCGTGATCAGCGACGCTCAGTCACGCTGATTCGAGCGCGGCGAGACCGTCCCACACCGTAGCCTCGAGGATGATGCGGTCCGCTTGCGTCTGCTCAGCCAAGCGCTCCGGATCGCCGGGCACCAGCACCGGTCGGTCAGGATCGGCCGCCGGCGATGCGCGCAATGCGCTCAGCATGCGGTCGAGAGCTTCGGACGTTCGCTCCGCACCAGCCAGAAAACCGGGATCGATAACGATGAAGCAGTGAGACACCGGCTGCAGCCCCTGTTGACGCTCGTCGAGTGAGCGTCCGGGTGTCAGGTCATGCCCGCCGCTGAGCACCGCGCACAACAGCTCGACCATGGCGGCCAGGCCGTAGCCTTTGTGGCCGCCTTGTGTGGTCGACGCGCCACCAAGCGGAAGCAGCCCACCGCTTTCGCCGCCGAAGACGGCCGGATACACCGCGTGCGGATCGTCGACCGGTTGCCCTGACGCGTCGACCGCCCAGCTCGAAGGCATGGCCGTACCCGAGCGGGCCGCGATTTCCACCTTGCCGAGAGCGACGGTCGAGGTCGCCATATCGAGCACGAACTCGTCCTGTTTGCCCAGTAGCGCGCAGGCGAGTGGATTGCTGCCGAGCTCCGGTCGTGTGCCTCCGGTTGGCACCACGATCGGGTGGGCAGTGCTGAAGGCCAGGCCGAGGCAGCCTTCGCGGGCGGCGCGCATCGCCCAGTGACCCGCGGCCCCGAAGTGGTGCGACGTGTGCGCCACCGCTATGTGACAACCGCTCTGGCGTGCGCGCGCCACCGCATGGTCGACCAGCACGGCGGAGACGACCTGGCCCAGGCCGTGACGCCCGTCCCACAAACTTGCGCCTGGCGCGTCCTGCTCGCACGCGGGCCTGGCGGCCGCGTCGACGGCGCCCGAGCGGACCCCGTTCACGTACGTGTGCAGGCGAGCGACGCCATGGCTGGCGATGCCGCGTGCGTCGGCCCAGACCAGGTTGTCGACGACCAGGGCCGCATGCTCGTCCGGGACTCCGGCCGCGAGAAGAATCGTGCGACCCCGGTTGCGCAGCTCGTTGTACTCCACCTGGACGGTGGCCACACCAGCCTCAGAGATGTTCGGCACGGGACACCCGGTCGGGCTGCACCAATCGTGCCA
>CBJLVJ010000355.1:0-4461 GCA_966426465.1 uncultured bacterium
CAGTTCACGTTCAACTGGCTGAGCGCACCTGGCACGGCGACCGTGCTCGCCGCCATCCTCAGCGGTCTCTTCTTGCGGCTGAGCGGCGCGGAATGGGGCGAGTCGCTGAGTCGCACGGCGCGCCGCCTGCGTGTACCAATTCTGGTCATCTGCCAGGTGCTCGGCCTGGCGGCGCTGACGCGGTATGCGGGCACAGACGCCATCCTTGGCCTGGCCTTCACCTTGAGCGGGCCGCTGTACCCGTTCTTCGCGGCGTACCTGGGCTGGCTGGGGGTCTTCCTGACCGGCTCCGACACAGCCTCGAACGCGCTGTTCGGCAGCCTGCAGCGCATCACCGCCGAGCAGCTGCACCTCAACCCGGTGCTGGCCGCGGCGACGAACTCGACTGGCGGCGTGATGGGCAAGATGATCGACGCGCAGTCGATCACGGTCGCCACGGCGGCGTGCTACGAGAACCCGCGCGAAGGGATGAACGCGCTTGGCCCGATCTTCCGACGCGTGTTCTGGTTCTCGGTGATCGGCGCCGCGTTCATTGGCCTGATCGCGCTCACCCAGGCGTACGTGTTCCCGGGTGTTATCCCACCGCCGCCGCAGTAAATGATAACGTTGCCTCCGGGGGACTCCATCCGCTGGAGGCACTCACTTCGAGTTTGAGGGAAAGGGGCAACGAACCGAGGTGGCTTCGATTACGCAGACTGCTGGCCGAGGCATGGTCAGGAGCGCTTATTCGATTCCATTCGTCATCGGCGCTTCGTCAGTGGGCACGGTCATCGAGTGGTACGACTTCTATCTCTATGCGACGCTGACGCCGTTCCTGGCGCCGATCTTCTTCCCGCCTGGTGACCCCACCAGTCAGCTGCTCGCGGCGTTCGCCGTCTACGGTGCTGGCTTCGCCGTGCGGCCACTTGGCGCCGTCGTCTTCGGCCGCATCGGGGATGTGATCGGCCGCAAGTACGCCTTCCTGGTGACCGTCTCGATCATGGGCGGCGCCACCGTCCTGGTGGGTGTCCTGCCAAGCTACGCCCAGATCGGCCTGCTCGCACCGGCCATTCTGGTCACCTTCCGTATGCTCCAGGGCCTGGCGCTCGGTGGCGAGTACGGCGGCGCCGCGATTTACGTCGCGGAGCACGCGCCCGATCACAAGCGCGGCCTGTACACGTCGTGGATTCAGACCACCGCGACGCTGGGCTTCTTCTTCTCGCTCGCCGTGATCCTGATCACGCGCCTCGCCTTTGGCGAGGACACGTACAAGGCGTGGGGCTGGCGGGTGCCGTTCTTGCTCTCGGCGGTGCTGGTCGGCTTCGCCCTGTACATCCGGCTCAAGCTGCAGGAGACACCGCTGTTCCAGCGCCTGAAGGCATCGGGCAAGACCACCACGACCACCGGCTCCTGGGCGCGCGACAGCTTCTCGGGTAACAAGATTGGCGTCATCCTGCTGGTGCTCATTGGCATGACCGCCGGCCAGGCCGTGGTCTGGTACCAGGGCCAGTTCCAGGCGCTCAATTTCCTGACCGTATACCTGAAGGCGCCCTATCAGAGCGCGTACACCATCTTGATGATCGCCCTGGTCTTCGGGACGCCGCTGTTCCTGTTCTTCGGCTGGCTGTCGGACCGCATCGGCCGCAAGCCGATCATCCTGGGCGGCTGCGCGCTGGCTGCCATCACGTACTACCCGATCTACCAGGCCATGGTCGCCAACGCCAATGTGACGTTGGATGCGACGGGCAAGATCACGGCGTCCAACCCCAACGTGCTCGCCGAGGCCTTCCTGGTCTGGATCCAGGTCGTGTACGTGACGATGGTCTACGGCCCGATCGCCGCCTTCCTGGTCGAGTTCTTTCCCGCCCGGGTGCGCTACACGCTTCTGTCGATCCCTTACCACCTTGGCAATGGCGAGTTCGGCGGCTGGTTGCCGTTCATCTACACCGGGATCGTCGCCGCCACACTGACCGGCGCCGCCTTCTCGCCCTTCCTGGGCGCCTTTGACCTGCGCTTCCTGAATCCGTCGGGTGATCCCAACGGCAACATCTACGCGGGCCTGATCTACACGATCGTCGTCGCCGTCATCACCGCCGTCGTTGGCTGGTTCTTCATCCCCGAAACGCGCGATCGCCAGATCTGGGAAGAAGTCGGCGGCGAGGAAACGCGCGGCTCGGCCCGCGCCCAGGCCGTCTCGAGCTAGACCCCACCCACCCACAGCCCATCCGCGAGGGCGTCTGGCCAGAGCCAGACGCCCTTATTTTCACCTGCTTGACACGTGCATGTGGCAGGTCTACAACGACCGGTATTCGAGCCATTTGGTTAGACCATCGGGCCAAATTGGGGAGGTACGGATGGCAGTAGCGGCCACCACAGCGACTTCGGCGAGCGGCTTTCGTAATCGTTGGGTTCAACTCGGAGTCGGCATCCTGTGCATGGTGATGATCGCCAACCTGCAATACGGTTGGACGCTCTTCGTCAAGCCCATTGACGAACGGACCCACTGGGGCACCACCGCGATCCAGGTGGCCTACACGACCTTCATTCTGCTGGAGACCTGGCTCGTCCCGTTCGAGGGCTACCTGGTCGACCGCTTCGGTCCGCGGCTGTTGGTCGCCATCGGCGGCGTCTTCGCGGCGCTGTCGTGGGTGCTCAACTCGGTCGCCTCAGACCTGTGGATGCTGTACGCCGGCATGGCTATCGGCGGCGTGGGCGCCGGCATCGTCTACGGCACGGCGGTTGGCAATGCGCTCAAGTGGTTCCCGGACAAGCGCGGCCTGGCGGCCGGGCTGACCGCGGCGGGCTTCGGCGCCGGCTCGGCGGCGACCATCATCCCGATCAGCAACATGATCGGCGCCAGCGGCTATCAGTCCACGTTCCTGACCTTCGGTCTGATCCAGGGCGTGACGGTGCTGATCGCGGCGTTGTTTCTGTCCGCGCCGAAGGCCGGCGAGGTGCCGCTGGCCAAAGCGGTCAAACAGGTTACGCGTAATTTCAGGCCACTGGAGATGCTCAAGCAGCCTGTGTTCTGGGTCATGTTCGGCGTCATGACGGCCGTAGGCGTTGGCGGACAGATGGCCACCGCCCAGCTCGCGCCGATCGCGACCGACTTCAAAGTGGACAAAGTACCGGTCAGCCTGCTCGGCATCACGCTGGCCGCGCTGCCGTTCGCGCTCTCCCTTGACCGCATCATGAACGGGCTCACGCGGCCTGTTACCGGCTGGATCAGCGACCGCGTCGGGCGCGAGCCGACCATGACGGTGATGTTTGGCCTGCAGGCGGTGACCATCCTGTTGCTGATCACCACCGCGTCCAATCCGGTGTTGTTTGTCGTCTTCTCGGGCCTGGCGTTCTTCTCATACGGCGAGATCTTCTCGCTGTTCCCGGCCATGTCGGGTGACCTGTTCGGACGCAAGTACGCGACGACGAACTACGGCCTGCTGTACACGTCCAAGGGCGTCGCATCGCTCCTGGTGCCGGTCGGCAGCGCGCTCCAGGCCGCCACGGGTAGCTGGATGCCGATTTTCACGCTGGCGATTGCGTTGAACGCGCTCGCCTCAGTGACCTGTGGCACGCTGCTGCCGCGTCTGGCCAAGGCGCACTGCGCCAGGGCTTCGCTCGAGGCGGTCGAGGGCGCGCCGGCGTTCGTGCCCGCGGTGGCGGGCGGATCCGAATAGGGAGCTAGCCGACCCGGGCTGGCTCTTCCACGAAGCGCACGATGATCTCGACCGCCTGCTGGACGGCGGCTTCGATGGGCTCGCGCTCTTCGGGACGAAAGGTGGCCAGCACGTAATCAGCCGCGTCCATGCCGCCTGGGGGCCGGCCAATGCCGATCCTCAGGCGGCGAAACGCGCCGGTGCCCAGGCGCGCGATGATGTCACGCAAACCGTTGTGGCCGCCGTGTCCCCCGCCCTCGCGCTCGCGTACCTCGCCCAGTCCCAGATCCAGGTCGTCGTGAACGACAAGCAGACCGGCGGCAGTCGGACGCCAGCGCTCCACGCCTTTGAGCACCAGCTGGCCACTGTCGTTCATGAAGCCGTCGGGCAGCACGAAGCCCGAGCGGCTCATCGGCACGGGCACCAGCCCGTGTGCCGGCCGCAGGCCAAGGCGCGCGATCGCCTCCGAGACGGCGCGCGCGCCCAGGTTGTGGCGCGTCCGCTGGTACTGGCGCTCGGCATTGCCCAGGCCGACCACCACCCGTGTCGTGGGGTTGCCGGTCGCCAACCGGTTTGAGGCCATACTCGATTAAACAAAAAGGGCCGGCCCCGTTGCGGGACCGGCGCCTTTGTTCGTTGTCCGAGATGCTTACTTCTTCGTGCCGTTGCTCGTCGCGGTAGCACCGCCGACCTGCACCTGGATCTGGCGCGGCTTGGCGTGCTCAGCCTTGGGCATGGTCACCAGCAGCAGACCGTTGCGGAAGATCGCCTCGACTCGCGACGGGTCTACGGCGGCGCCCAGGCGCAGCGAGCGGCGGAACTTCGA
>CBJLVJ010000356.1:0-4457 GCA_966426465.1 uncultured bacterium
TGGCGCTGCGTCGCCAGGTCGGACCCCTCCAGGATCGGTCGCCAGCCACCGAGCTTGCGGAGGACCTCGGCCAGGGGCGGAAGGTCCACCACCCGCACGCTGGCATTTAGCTTCGCCAGCTCCTCCACCGCTACCCGCTCCATCTCGTCGGCCCGACTGACGGCACTGTCGTAGTCTGCCTTGGCCAGCGTGCCGTCCAGCAGCAGGTCGGTTGCCCTGGCACGCCTGGCCTTTGCTTTGGTGATGTCGCTTTCCAGTTGCTTCCGCCTGGCCGCGTCGCGGTCGTCCGGAGCCGTGAGCGCTGACCAGGCGCGCTCCACGCCGCTCGGATCGGCCATCGCCGCCTCGATGACTCCGCCCACCTGGCCGAGCACGGCGCGGTCGACAATGTCCCGCTGGGCCGTCTGCGGGCACAGCAGGCCCCGCCCATCGCCAGAGCAGCGGTAGCGGAACGCCGCGTAGGGTCCGTACGGCCGCTTGGGGTCCTTCACAGTGGTGGAGCCGCCGCGCATCTTGTGTCCGCAGGCAGGGCAGCGGAGCAGGCCAGTGAGCAGGTAGCGTTGGCTGGCGCGCGTGCTGGTCGGCCCGTTGCCGTTCAACCGCGCCTGCACCCGCGTCCATAGCTCGTCCGAGATCAGCGGTGCCCACCTGGCCCTGGGGCGCTCGAGCACAGGCTGGTCGCTATGAACCGGCCGCCCGACGTAGACCGGATTCCGCAACATCTTCTGAATGGTCCGCCAGGTCACGTCGTACGTGTGGTCCTCGGCAGGAGCCTCGTGCCCTTTAGCAGCGCGTCGGGCCGCGAAAACCTCGGACCTCGGCAGGGACCGCACGTCCAGCGGCAGGCTGGCCAGCCACCGGCCTACGGCGCGCGTGCTCTCGCCGTCAGCGAGTCGCTGAAATGCCTCGGTCACGTACTCGGCCGCTCCGGACGGCTCTAGCACGGACCGGGGCGCTCCCTCCGCGCGCTCTCCGGCCGTCGCCGGCCGCCAGCGGTAGCCGAACGGCGGCTGGCCGCCCTTGAACCAGCCCAGGCCGGTGGTATAGGCCCAGGTCGCGGATACACGGTCACCGATCTGGCGGCTCTCCTCCTCCGCGACACTCGCCAGGATGTTGTAGACCAGCCGGCTCTGCTGGCCGCCCTCGCTCACCGAGTGGATTGCCACACCCAGCGCTTCGAGCTCCTCCCAGGCGCGCACCCGCTCAACCACGCGCCGGCCCAGGCGATGCAGCCAGGCCACCACCACCACGACCGGGCGACCCTGGGCGCGCAGGGAGCGTACCTCGTCCAGGAGCGCCTGGTAGCCGGGCCGGTCGTCCCGCTTGCCGGTCATAACATCCTGGAACTCGGCCCCGATACTCCAACCCTGGCGACGGGCATAGTCACGGCACGCCGCCACCTGAGCCGGCAGACTCAGACCTTCCCGACCCTGCTCGTCACTGGAGACTCGTGAGTACCCGAGCGCAACCGGCGTCATCTCCGGCCCGTTTATCCTGCCCTGCTTCTGCATACTGTTAGTGTACTACTCGCGTATGTGAGCTTCCTGGAGTCCGCCCACATCAAAGACGTACTCGGCGTGTTGCGCGTTCTGGAGAATCCACGCGACGAGGTCAGCTGGTTCCGTGTCCTTCAACTGCTGCCAGGTATCGGGCCGGCCGGGGCCCGCTCGCTCATGCGCGCTCTGGGGGTCCGCGCCGCCGGCAGCGATCCACTTCAGGTATTGCTCGAGACCCCGCCCCCTGTGCCTGAGGCCGCTCGCGAGGCGTTCGGTCAGTTGCGCCAGACGATTGCCGACTGTCGTGCTGATGGCGCCACACTCCCGCCCTCAGCCGAAATTGGCCGCATCAGACGCTTCTGCGAACCGATTTTCGAGCAGCGCTACAGCAGCCCACGCGCGCGCCTCCAGGACGTCGAACAGCTCGAGCAGGTCGCGGCGACCCACACCGGCAGGGGTCGCTTCCTGAGTGAGCTGGCGCTCGATCCTCCAACCTCGACCAGTGACCTGGCTGGGCCGCCCTTGCTTGATGAGGATTACCTGATTCTCAGCACCGTCCACTCGGCCAAGGGTGGCGAGTGGGACGTCGTGCACCTGATCCACGCGGCCGACGGCATGATCCCTTCCGATATGGCCACCGGCGATAAGGACGAGATCGAAGAGGAGCGCCGCCTGTTCTATGTGGCGCTCACCCGCGCGCGCGACAACCTGTACGTGTACTTCGCGCTGCGCTTCTACCGCCGACCGCGCGGTCTCGACGACGTCCACCACTTCGCTCAGCTGACGCGCTTTCTGCCCGAGCCCGTGCAAGCCCTTTTCGACCGCCGCGTGTCCGGCTCCACACCCGCTCCCTTGCGTTCGACTCCACAGCGCCAGTCGGTCGACGCTCTCTTGAGCGCGCTGTTCGAGTCCTGATCGCCTCTCGCCTGATTTCAGCGGACGAAGCCCGGGCCGCCCCTTCAGCACGTCCACCGAGCTGTCGATCATCGGAGTGACTGTCTTCGGTGGAGGCGCGGGTCGTGTTGCTTGGCATTCGCGAAAAGCTTTTTGGCGGCTTCGGCCTGGTCCTGGCGCTGGTGCTCGTGATCGGGTTCATCGGGCTCAGGAACACGCTGAGCTCCTCCGACCTGTTTACGCGCATGTACGAGGACCGACTGCAGGCCGTCGTGCAGCTCAATGCCGCGCAACAGGGCGTGTACGAGCTGCGCCTGGGCGCCGCCGGCGCGACATACGCCTCCGCAACCGACGACCAGCGCGCCGCGTTCAAACACCAGGACGAAACCTGGCTGAAGCAAATCGACGACAGCATGCGCGCGTTCCAGGCCAAGCCGCTGCTCGCCGAGGAAAACGCCGGCGTGCAGGAGTGGAACGCCACCTACCCGCAGTTCAGCAAGACGCGCCAGGAGATCGTCGACCTGGTGGACCAGGGCGACCTGGCCTCCGCTGCCGCGTTGCGAGCCGATACGTTCAGCCGTCTCACCGAGAGCAGCGCCGTCACGCTGAGTCACCTGCAGGCAGTCCAGGCACAGGTAGCAGGCGAAATGGACCGCGACACGGACGCCATGGCCGAGCTCTCGATGCGCGTCCTGGTGTTTGCGATGGTTGCCGCACTGGCAATCGGCCTGGGTGTGGCGTTTTTCGTCTCACGCGGCGTTGCGCGCGGCGTCAGCGAAGTCCAGCGCGTGCTCACCTCGATTGCCGAGAACGACGCGACCTCCATCGAGACCGGCCTCGCCGCCATGGCCAACAGCGACTTCAGTGTGGAAGCGCGTTCGCTCACCCGACCCATCGACGGGTGTGGCCGTGACGAGATTGGTCAGACGGCGCAGGCCACCAACTCGCTGCTGATGAAGCTCCAGGGCACCACCGCGAGCTACGAGGAGGCCCGCCTTGGGCTTGCGCTGCTGGTGGGCCAGGTCCGACGCGCCGCCGACCGTGTCGCCGATAATTCGGCGCAGCTGGAATCCGTCGCTGCACAGACGGGCAATGCCGTCCAGCAGGTAACCCAGGCGATGCAGAACGTCGCCGCCGGCGCTCAGGACACGAGCCGCAGCGCACAGGACACGAACGCGGCCGTGAGTCAGTTGACGCACGCCATCGACGGCATCGCGCGCGGCGCGTCAGAGCAGGCCCACCAGGTGCAATCGGCCAACGAGACGGCCAGTCAGATGGCCGCGGGCGTGGACGAGGTTACGGCGACCGCCGGACAGGTGGCCACCGCCAGCCAGGAGACGCGCAAGGCGGCTGAGCATGGCGGCATCGCCGTGCGCGAGACCAGTGCCGCGATGGCCGAGATCCGGCGCGTCGTCGGTCAGGCGGCCGGCACGGTCGAGGAGCTCGGCAAGCTGGGCGACAGGATCGGCGCGGTGGTCGAGACGATCGACGACATCGCTGAACAGACCAACCTGCTGGCGCTGAACGCGGCGATCGAGGCGGCCCGCGCGGGCGAGCACGGCAAGGGCTTTGCCGTGGTTGCCGACGAGGTGCGCAAGCTGGCTGAGCGCAGCGGTCGTGAAACCAGGCAGATCGCCGAGCTGATCCAGCAGGTCCAGGCCGGCACCCACCAGGCGGTCAAGGCCATGCAGGCTGGCGCGGCCAAGGTCGAGCAGGGCTCCCAGAAAGCGGAGCTGGCCGGCCAGGCGCTCGACGGCATCCTGACGGCCGTCGAGTACACGGTGCGCCAGGCCCGACAGATCGCGTCGGCATCGCAGTCCATGGCCGTCGGTGCGCGCCAGGTCACCGACGCGATGACGTCGATCAGTGCGGTTGTAGAAGAGAACACCGCCGCCACCGAGGAGATGAGCGCGCAGAGCGCGCACGTGGCACACGCCATCCAGTCCATCGCGGCGGTGGCCGAGGAGCAGAGCGCCTCCACCGAGGAGGTCAGCGCCTCGGCCGAGGAGATGACCGCCCAGATCGAAGAGATGAGCGCGCAGGCTCAGGAGCTGTCAACCACGGCCG
>CBJLVJ010000357.1:0-4440 GCA_966426465.1 uncultured bacterium
GTGAGGCATGGTGCAGCCCGACGTCGACCGAGATGGTGGTCGAGTTCTGGGTTCGTGGTCCGGGCACGGACGACCTGGCAGGGTTCGACCCGGGCTCGGCCGACCCGAGCGTCGACTACGCCGCACGCGGAACCTACGACGCGGCCTATCGCGGCACCGGCAACTGGCCGTTCAACGCAGCTTACGCTGCACGCTTCAACCTGGACGCGTTCGTCACCCAGCTCCGCTCGCTGGCCGAAGCCGAACGGTTTCTGCGCGCCGGAATTCCACTGGTTGCGTCCGTCGCGAGCCGGCCTGGGGAGCTGGACGGCTTTTTGTTCTCTGGCGGCACGAATGGCCACCTGGTCGTGATCGTTGGCCTCGACGCCGCTGGCAATCCGATCGTGAACGATCCCGCTGCGTGGACGAACGGCACAGTCCGACGCGTGTACGATCGCGCTCAGTTCGAGCGCGTGTGGCTGCGCGGGTCGGGCGGAACCGTCTACGTTATCCACCCGCCCGAGGTGGCTTTACCCTCAGCTCCGCCTGACGTGACGCCGAACTGGTAGGTCGGCGGCGGCGCTAGGGTTTGAGCAGGCTTTCGTAGGCCACCTCGCCGGCCAGGGCGATGACGCCGCGCGCGTCGCCCGGGTCGACGCCATGGTCCAACACGACGAGGATGGCTGTGCCGCGGGCGGACTGCAGCAGCGCGCCGACGTTGCTGGCGTCCTCCAGGTTGCCCGTCTTATCGAGCACGTCCACCCCGTCGGGCAGCGTGTCGCGCAGTGCGTCCGGCGGCCCATTGCCGGCCAGACACTCCAGCAGCAGGTCGCGCGAGGGCGCGCTCAACTGTTGAGAAGTGGCTACAAGGCGCAGCAAGTGAGCCATGTCCGCCGCCGTGGTGACGGCGAACGCCTCGTTCTGTGTGGTGTCGCCATCGCCATCCGCCGGGACGCGCGTCTGGCTCAAACCGATGCGCGTCATCTCGTCGTTGAAGGCTGGCCGACCGAGCGTGCGCAGCAGCGCGTGCGCGGCGGCATTGCTGCTAACCGACAGCATGGTCTCGACGGATTCGCGCACGCTCGGCGTGTCGCCGATAGCCACGCCCCCCGCAGGCTCGGGTTCAACGCCGTCCTCATCCTCGATGGACAGTGGCGTGTCCAGGCTCAGCACGCCACTGTCGACGCGACGCAACGCGAACCAGGCCAGGCCCAGCTTGTACAGGCTGGCCGAGGGGAATACGTCGCCCTCGTTCAGGCCAACCCGCGCGCCACTCCTGAGGTCTTCGAGCACCAGGCCATACGCCGGGTTTGGCTCGGGCAGCACGCCGTCGAGCGCGCCGGCGAGCGTCGGCATCACCGCCGAGGCGGCTACCGCGGTTGGCGCCGGGCGCGGTGTGGGCACCAGCCATGGCACCGGCACACGGGGTCCCTGCCGCCGGGTCGCTGGCACGGTCGTGGGCTCGGGCGCGGGCGTGGCCGCGGGGCGGACCGGAGCAGGCATGACATCGCCGAGCGGCCGAGGTGCACAGGCCGCCGCGCACAGGCTGAGGCACAGGGCAACGGCCACGAGCGCCCGCATCGACTTGCGGGAAGCCGATAGCACGGTGTGTGCCCGGCCGGCCGGCTAGCGGTTGACCGCGCCTGGGTAAAAGGTGCCGTCGAGCTTGCCCGGGTTGAGCAGCCCGAAGGGGTCGCTGCCTCGTTTGAACTCGACGATGCTGCCGATGTCTTTGACCATGCCGCCTTCTTTGACCACGTAACTGTGCGGATTGGCCACCTGCACGCCGATGTCCTCGCAGAAGCCGATCACCGCGTCGATCTCGTGCGGATCCGATGTGAACAGCGCGGGCAGACCGGACGGGTTGAGGCCCTGCGGTGTCCTCACAAACTCGATGTGGTTGACGACCCGCTTCCCGAAGCGCGCCTGCAGCTGGTGCACCTGCTCCAGAGCGACGCGGCGGTCGTTGTTGAAGCGCGTCTGCAGCCAGGTCGAGCTGGGATCGCGCTTTTTGGTCCACAGCACGGTGTGCGCAAACGGAAATTCGGTGATCAGCGGCTTCGCCGGCCATGCCTGGAGGACGCCGCCATATTGCTCAGCCGTACGTCGGGCCTCCTCAACTGTTGAAGCGTCCAGCACCAGCAACGCGGCGCTTTGCTCGGCCGTAAACAGGCGCCGCACCGGCTCGAACATGCTCGGGATTGGCGCCTCGTGTACCGATACGAGGCGTTTGCCAACCGAGTCATCCTCGCTGAGCGCCCAGCCGAACTCGTAGCACGCGTCGAAGCTGTCGAAGGTCGCGTACCAGCCCTGCCAGGCTCGGGCGGCCACCAGCGGCAGCCGCAATCGGGTGACGATCCCCACGGTGCCGTAGGTGTGCAACACGAAGCGCAGGTCGTCACCCTCGAGTCGAATCGTGCGCGGCGGGTCCTCGGCTGTCAGCAGGTCGACGGCGGCAAAGTTGTGGTTGTCCCACGTACGACCGTAGGTGACGGCGCCAAGCCCACCCGAGCCGCCGGCCAGAAAACCCCCGACGGTGGCCACGTGGTAGGTCGTTGGCATAATCCGCAATTCGCGATCGGACTGGCGCGCAGCGATCTCGACGTCCTCCCAGACGGCGCCGGCCTCGACCTCGATCGCCTCGTCCTCGATCGACACGATCCGGTTCAGTCGCCGCATGTCGAGCAGGATCCCGCCGTACAGCGGCACCGACTGGCCGTAATTGCCAGTCCCGGCGCCGCGGACTGTGATCGGCACGCGCTGTGTGACGCCGACCGCCACCACGCGCTCGAGCTCGGTCAGCGTGCCCGGCTGGACGACGGCGTCGATGCGCGTGTCGACGAACGCATCGGCCAACACGGGTGAGTACCACGAAAAATCGCGCAGGAATCGTTGCTGCGCCGCTGGCTCGACCAGGACGTGCGGAACGCCGACGACCTCCGTCAACTGGCCGATCAGGTCAGTCAAGGACGGCGACGGCCTCGATTTCGACCAGGAATCGCGGCTCGGCCAGACCCTGCACGACCACCAGCGTGCTCGGCGGATACGGCGGCTCGCGAAAGACCTCGTCGCGGGCTTCGGCCACGAGCGGGCGATACGCCCAGTGCGTGATGTAGGTGGTCGTCTTGACCAGGTGGCGTAGCGTGGCGCCGTACTCCGACAGGATCGCCACCAGGTTGCGCCATGCCCGACGCGCCTGGGCGTTGGCGTCGCCCTCTCCGACCAGATTGCCGTTGATGTCAAGGCCAAGCTGGCCCGAGATGTACAGCGTGTTCCCGGCGCGGGCCACCTGGGAGTAGTGCGCCTGAGGCGTGTACACGTTCGGCGGGTTCGTCCACTCGGGCAAGGTCATACGGCTAGTGGGGTCTGCTCGCTGCGCCGCTTCGTCCATCGCCCCTGAAGTCGCGCTCGCGTGCCGGCCGCATCCGCCAGCTCTTCCGCCAGCGACTGCGCTTCGCGCAGGATGGCCGCTTCGTCGAGCCCGACGATGCGCCCCTCGTCGAGTACCACCCGACCGCCCACGACGGTGCTGCGCACGTTGACCTCACCGCTCGCGTAGACCAGGGTCGAGACGGGATCGTGCACCGGCATGGACTTCGCGTGGCGCGGGTCGAAGACGAACAGGTCGGCGCGTTTGCCCGTTTCGAGCGACCCGAAATCGTCGCGCCCCAGGGCGGCCGCCCCTCCCGTCGTAGCGATCCGTAGCGCGTCAGCGGCGGTGAAGATGGCCGGGTCGCGCGCGGCCACTTTGGGCAGCAATGCCCCGACCTTCAACGCCTCGAGCATGTCCTGGCTGTTGTTGCTTGCCGCGCCATCTGCGCCGAGGCTGACGATGACGCCCAGCTCAAGGAGCCTGGGAATCGGCGGCACACCGCTGCCGAGGTACATATTGGACACCGGGTTGTAGGCGACCTTGCCGTCGTGCCTGGCCAGGATGGCGCAGTCCTCGTCCGTCAGCTGCACGCAGTGGGCGTGCAGTACGTCGGGTCCAAGAAACTCGATGCCTTCCAGGAACGGCAGCGTTCGCTGGCCGAACCGACGCAGGCTCTCCTGGCTGTCAAACAGGACCTCTTCGGTGTGCAGGCTGATGCGCATACCGCGGTCATTCGCCAGCCGACGCGTGGCGCGCAGGCTGTCCTCCTCCATGGCCCAGGTCGCACCCGGCGCCAACCACACGCGCCGCGGGCCGTGCCGCTCAACCAGCCGTACGCAGTCGGCAAACTGGTCGTCGATGCTTGGCAGTGGGAGGGCCACGTTTTCGGGCTGTCGATCGCGCAGCCCTCGGCCGAGCACGCCCTGAATACCGAGCGCCTGGAACGCCTCCAGGATCGCGTCGTAGATCTCGGCATCGGGGTGGTCGACCATGTAGTCGAAGACGGTCGTACACCCCGAGCGGAGTGCCTCGATGCAACCCAACGCCGCCGCGACGTAGCACATGCGCGGCGTCAGATGCGGGATGCT
>CBJLVJ010000358.1:0-4426 GCA_966426465.1 uncultured bacterium
TCGACATGTACGTCCTCGACATCCCACCCGGCCGTGCCACCGACCCACAAAAACACCTCTACGAAGAAGTGATCTACGTGCTGGAGGGCCGCGGGAGCACCAGTATCGAAGCTTCGGATGGCTCACGCCACAGCTTCGAGTGGGGGCCTAAGAGCCTGTTCGCACTGCCATTGAATGTGCGCTACCAGCACTTCAACACCAGCGGCCAACGCGCCGCGCGACTGGCCGGTGTGACCAACCTGCCGATGGTGTTGAACGCGTTTCACAACACGGACTTCGTGTTCAACAACCCATTTGCCTTTCCTGAGCGTCTCGGCGAAGAAAAATACTTCAAAGGTGACGGTACCTTCCTGCCCACGCGCCCGGGCCGACACATGTGGGAAACGAACTTCGTGCCTGACCTGAGCACATTCAAGCTGTGGGAGTGGAAGGAGCGAGGCGCGGGCGGTAGCAACATCATGTTCGTGCTCGCCAACGGCACCATGCACGCGCACATGTCCGAGATGCCAGTTGGTACCTACAAGAAGGCGCATCGCCACGGACCGGACTTCCACGTGTTCGCCGTCACCGGCCACGGGTACAGCATCTACTGGTACGAAGGTGACGCGGACTTTCAGCGCTTCGATTGGCAGCACGGCGCCGTCTTCGCCCCGGCCGACCGCATGTTTCATCAACACTTCAACACGAGCCCTGAGCCCGCGCGCTATCTGGCGGTAGCCTTCGGCGGTTTGCGCTATCCCTTTGCCGAGGACAAAAAGAAGACGTTCCTGGGCATGGATGTCAGCATCAAAGACGGCGGCCGGCAGGTGGAGTACGAGGACCAGGACCCGCGCATTCACCGCATGTACCTCGACGAGCTGGCGCGATCCGGCATCGAGCCGCGCATGGACGCGTTTCTGGTGGGGGCGCCGCGCTAGTGCTCAGAGGGGCGTACTTCCACGACGGCCACGATCACGACGACGACGATCTGCGCTTCATCGACGGCCATGGCGGCGACGACTTCGGCACCGCTGGCGGCGATGACAATGACGGCGGGATTGATAGCCGTGACGTCACGTGGTCGCTCGACAACGTCGTTCTGACTACGGTAGGCGTCGACGTCGGTTCGTCCACGTCGCACTTGCTGTTCGCCCGCCTGCACCTGCAGCGCCTGACGCAGTCGCTGTCGAGCCGCTTCGTGGTGGTCCGCCGCGAGGTGCTGCACCGCTCACCGATTCTGCTCACCCCCTATCGACCCGACGATGGTTTGATCGACGTGCAGGCGCTCGAGCGCTTCGTGCACGACGCCTACGCGGCTGCGAATCTCACCCCCGGAGAGGTCGACACCGGTGCAGTGATTCTGACCGGGGCGGCGCTCGAACGCGCCAACGCGCGGGCCGTGGCTGAGCTGTTCGCCGGCTCGGGCGGCAAGTTCGTGTGCGCCTCGGCCGGCCACAACCTGGAAGGCATTCTGGCCGCGCACGGCTCGGGCGCGGTGGCGCTGTCGCGCGAGCGCGGCGACACGCTGCTGCACGTCGACGTGGGTGGCGGGACGACCAAGCTCGGCCTGGTGCGCGACGGCGAGGTGCTGGCCACGGCCGCCGTTCACGTCGGCGGACGGCTGGTCGCCTTCGACGCGGAGCAGCGCATCACACGTATCGAGCCGTCAGCCAGGCTGATCGCCCGGGAGCTCGGCATTCCGCTGAGCCTCGGCGGTCGATTGACGGCAGGCGATCGCCGCCGCCTGGCCGACGCCCTGGCCGACATCCTGGTCGACTACCTGAGTGGTCGTGAACCCTCGGCTGTGGGCAGAGCGTTCCTGCTGACCCAGCCGCTGGTGCTGAACGGCCACCGGCCGACGGCGCTGACGTTCTCCGGCGGGGTGGCCGAATATATCTACGGTCGCGAGCCAACCCGGTACGGCGACCTGGGACCCGACCTGGCGCAGGCGCTGCACGAAGCGGCCGAGCGCGGCCGCTTGCCGGCGCAGCCGGTGCCCCTCGGCGAAGGCATTCGTGCCACGGTCCTGGGTGCATCGCAGTTCAGCGTCCAGCTCAGCGGCAACACGGTCCATATCTCCGACCCGGGCGTGCTGCCGCTGCGCAATTTACCGGTGGTCTATGCGCGCCTGGAGTCCGCGAATCCGGATGCCGCGGCCGTGGCACAGGCGATTCGCAACGGCTTCGTCCGGCTGGACCTCATCGAAGGCGAGCACCCCGCCGCCGTGGCGCTGCCGTGGCGAGGCGAGCCACACTACGCCAACCTTCGCGCGCTCGCCGACGGCATCGCGCAGGCTATGCCACGCTCGCTGGCGGCCGGCTTTCCACTGGTCGTGGCCCTCGATGGCGACGTCGGCGCCTCGCTCGGCGGCATCCTCGCCGAAGAGCTCGACGTCCGCACGCCGATGGTCTCGATCGATGGCCTCAAGCTGGTCGAGCTGGATTACGTCGACGTGGGCGAGGTCATCCTGCCCGCCAACGTGGTGCCCGTCGTGGTCAAGTCGCTCGCGTTTACGTCAAACGGCACACCCATGGAGGCTGTCATCCCGTGACCACCACAAGCACGAACGGCGCGACCCCGCCGCCCGCCCTCCCCCGCCGGCTGAAGTTCACCCACGACCACTGGATGGACTCGCTCGGCCTGCCCATGTACAGCGGCTACTACATCGAGGACTTGCGCGATCTGCGGCTCGGCCGATGGGAAGAGCGGGGCTGCGATGCTGCCTTTGTCCAGCTCGAAGGACAGCAGGGCATTACCGAGACGCGGGTCAGCGAGATTCCGCCACGCGGTGTCCTGGCGCCGGTCAGGCTCGCCTTCGATGAGGTCGTCTACGTGGTGCAGGGACGAGGCGCGACCAGCGTCTGGCGGTCGGGCGCCCAGCGCAAAAGCTTCGAGTGGGGCGAAAACAGCATGTTCTTGCTGCCGCGCCACCATTTCCATCAATTCAGCAACACGCACGGCAGCCGTCCGGCGCGGTTGCTGCACTACAACTATTTCCCCCTGCTGCTGTCAGCAAGTCCCGATCCCGAGGCATTCATCTTGACCAACCGAGGCGAGGCTGGCGAGCCTGTGCGCGAGCTCGACCTGCAGGCGCTGTACGCCGAACCGTCGCTGAAGACGACCGACAGCGAGGACGTGTCCTGGAAGCGGCGGCACTCGGTGTGGGTCGGTAGCTTCTTCCCCGACATGAGCGCCTGGGACAAGCTCACGGTCAACCAGGGCCGTGGCGCGGGCGGGCGCAGTGTGGCCATGGAGTTTCCGGGGTCCGAGATCAGCTGCCACATGTCCATGTTTCCGTCACGGACCTACAAGAAGGCCCACCGCCACGGGCCGGGCAGGGCCATCGTCATTCCCACCGGCGAGGGCTACTCGGTGATGTGGGAGGAAGGCAAGGACAAGGTCGTCGCGCCGTGGCGGCCGGGCAGCCTGATCACGCCGCCGAACCGCTGGTTTCACCAGCACTTCAACGTCGGCGACAAACCGGCGCGCTATCTCGCCTTTCACCCGCCGCTGCAGTTCGACGGCCACGCCGAGAAGGTCGAAGACCGTGCGCGGGATCAGATCGAGTACGTCGACGAGGAGCCTGCCGTGCGCGAACGCTTCGAGGCGGAGCTCGCCAGGCGCGGGCTCACCTCGCTCATTCCACCGGAGGCGTACGCGAAGCCTGACTACGAGTGGTCGCCCGTCGTCGTATAGACCGCGGACTGCTCGGCGGCGTAGCGCGCCGCCCGGGCGGCGAACTCTTCGAGGTGGCTGCGCATGAGCTCCGCCGCGCCATCGGCCTGGCGGGCCGCGATGGCGGCGTAGAGCTCGCCGTGGGTCTTGCGCGCCGCGTCAGCCATGTCAGGCTGCTGCGCGTGTAGCGCGTCGAACGCCTGCTGGATCAGCGCGCGCGTAGCACGGAACATGGCCAGCAACGCCTGGTTGTGCGCGGCGATCACCAGCGCCGTGTGGAAGTCCAGACTCGAGGCGGCTGGATCGCCACCAGGCGGCTGGATCGGCCCGTGAATGGCCACCTTCAGCGCGACCAGGTCGTCCTCCGTTGCCCGCTCCGCGGCGAGCTGGGCAGCTGTGGTCTCGAGCGCCTGTCGGGCTTCGGCCAGCTCCTGGAACGTCGTTCCGCGCAGGTGCAGGTGGGTGCCGATCGAGTCGCTCAGCAGGGCGATGTCTGGCTCCGAGACGTACGGTCCGCCCTGGCCGCCGACTTTGACCCTGACCAGACCATTGGCCTCCAGTGCGCGCAGCGCATCGCGCACCGTAACGCGACTGACGCCAAACTGTTGCGCCATCTCGCGCTCGGTCGGCAGCCGATCGCCGGGACGGTACTGGCCTGAAAAAATGGCGCGGCGAATCTGGGCAATCACGTCGCTTGACGCGCGGCTCGGCCGGATCGGCGCGAAGACGGCGCTCTGCTCGCTCGGCACGGTCGGAACATCATACCCTGGTT
>CBJLVJ010000359.1:0-4418 GCA_966426465.1 uncultured bacterium
CGATGCCGCGGACTACGACGTGTTTTGTCAACGGGCCGCGACTTCCACCTGGATGAAGCTCAGCTCCACCGCGCGATGGTGGTTTGCGCAGCGTAGACGTCGGTCCTTGGTCGCGCGCCTCGCGCCAGACTTCGTGCGCTCATGAGACCATCCAACGTTGTCGTCGTTGGAGCCGGCTTTGGCGGCCTCGCGAGTGCCATCCGGCTGCAAGCCGCCGGCCATCAGGTCACGCTATTGGAAAAGCGGGGGCAGATCGGCGGGCGCGCCGGTCAGCTCCAGGTCGACGGCTACACGTTCGACATGGGCCCTAGCATCATCACGGCGCCGCATCTGCTGGAAGAACTGTGGTCCAGCGCCGGCGCGCGTCTCGCCGACGACGTGGAATTGCTGCCATTGACGCCGTATTACCGGGTCCATTTCGCGGACGGCCGGTACTTCGATTACGGTGGCACGACCGAGCAAGTGGAGGCGCAGGTGCGCGCGTTCGATCCAGGCGCCGTGGACGGCTATCGTCGTTTCATGCGGGCGACGCAACACATCTATCATCGCGCCTTCGAAGACCTCGCCGGTCAGCCATTCCATCGCTTCAGTACCTTTGCGAAACTGCTACCGGAGCTGCTGCGCCTCAACGCTGCGCAGAGCGTGTACGACTTCGTGTCGCGTTTTTTTCGCGACGCACACCTGCGGACCGTCTTCAGCTTCCACCCGCTATTCATTGGTGGAAATCCGTTCCGCGCGAGCGCGATTTACTCCATCGTCCCACACCTGGAGCGCCAAGGTGGGGTGTGGTTTGCGCGCGGCGGCATGTACGCGCTCGTGGAGGCGATGCACGCCCTGTACGAGCGGCTCGGCGGTTACACGCGATTGTCGACTCCGGTCGAGCAAGTCCTAATTAACGAGCTGTCGCGACGAGCCGTCGGAGTCCGACTTGGCAATGGGGAAGTGCTCGAGGCGGACGCGGTGGTGCTCAATGCCGATGTTGCATCGGCGTACATGCGACTGGTGCCAGCACGCTTTCGGAAGCGTATGACCGACGGCCGCCTGCGACGGTATCGCTACGCGATGAGCTGCTTTCTCCTGTACCTAGGTCTGGATCGGCAGTATCCAGACAAGCTGCTCCACCACACGATCGTGATGGGGCCACGCTACCGTGGGTTGATCCGCGACATCTTCGACGGACACGGCCTACCACCAGACATGAGTCTGTACCTGCACGTGCCCACGCGCACCGATTCGAGCATGGCGCCAGCCGGCGGAGAAAGTCTGTACATACTGGCGCCGGTACCGCATCTGGGGCGTGGGATCGACTGGGGCGCAGAGGCACAGCCGTTCCGCGACCGGATCGTGCGCTTTCTGGAGCACGACTTCGGATTGACTGGACTGGAGCAATCGATCCGGGTGGAACGCCGCATGACCCCGCTGGATTTTCGCGATGATTTATCAAGCTACCTGGGCTCGGCATTTTCGATCGAACCAACGCTTCTGCAGAGCGCCTGGTTCCGTCCGCATAACGTCTCGGAGGATCTCGCCGGTCTGTACCTGGTTGGTGCGGGCACACATCCCGGTGCGGGTCTGCCCGGCGTGTTGTTGTCGGCGAAAATCACGTCCGAGTTGATCGCGCAAGCATTGCCTGGCGCGGCACACCGATTGATTCCAGCGGTCGCCGCCGCGTGAGTGTATGGCTGGGGTGGCTGCTGGCCATCGTGCAGGTATTTCTCGGCCTCCGGGTGGGATGGCGGTTGTTGCGCAGCGGCGGTGATGAGCCAATCGGCGTCGTGACCGAGGCGATTATCGATGCTGGCGCGGTGAGCGTGATTGTGCCGGTGCTGAACGAGGTCCAACGCCTGCCCAGGTGCCTCGAACGACTCCGGACGCTGGGCCCAGAAGTCACCGAAATCCTGGTGGTCGACTCGGGGTCGACGGACGGGACCTGTGACCTGGTGCGCCAGTACGCGCAGCGCGATCGGCGGATTCAGCTGATCGCCGCCGGGTCGGCGCCGGACGAATGGAACGGCAAAGTCTGGGGTCTGCACCACGGTGCCGCGGCAGTTGCAAATACTACCGAGTGGCTACTGACGCTGGATGCCGACGTGGCCACCGCACCTGGGTTGGCTCTCGCGCTCGTGGCACGCGCACGTGAACGCAAGCTGCGTTTGCTCAGCGTGGCTACCCAACAGCACGTGTCAGGAGTTGTGCAGGCTGTGCTTCATCCATCGATGCTCGCCAGCCTCGTCGTTCGCTTCGGACGACCCAATGGCGCAACCTCAAGCCTCGCGAACGTGCTCGCCAACGGGCAGTGTTGCTTGATCCACCGCGAACTACTGGGTCGACTGGGTGGATTCCAGGCGCTGCGCGGTTCCCTCTCCGAAGACATCACGCTGGCCCGCCTCGCAGCAAGCAGTGGAGAGCGGGTCGGCTTCTACGAAGCAGACGGTCTGATTGAAGTAAGCATGTTCTCCGATTGGCGCGAGGCGTGGCGAAACTGGCCGCGCTCATTGGCCATGCGCGACGCGTTATCTGGCGTGCAGGGCTGGCTGGGATTGGCCGAAGTGCTCTTTGTGCAGGCGCTGCCGATGCCACTGATGCTGCTCCGTCCGCGTGGGCCGCTGCGCCAGGTCAATCTAGGCTTGCTTGCGATGCGACTCGGCCTGCTGTGTGGGATCGCGCGCGCCTATTCACGTCCGCAGTGGAGCTTCTGGATTTCTCCGCTGGCAGATCTTCCGGTCGCGCTCGCGTTGTGGCGCAGCGCACTCAGACCGCGCCACACCTGGCGCGGTCGCACCTACGTTCGCAAGAAAGGCTTAATCGTTGCCGCATGACGTTTGCACGCATCCTCCTGGTCGACCATGCCGCCGCCCTCGCCTTCGGTCTGGGCGGCATGTTGATCGCCATACCTCACCCGGAGCTCTGGTCATCCAGTCCGGTCGGTCGGCAGGTTTTCGCTTTCGGCATGCAGTACGCCGGCGGCACGCACATGGTTCTCGGGGCAGCGGCGATGTTCGCGTTTTCGGTGGTCGCGCTCGGCTGGCGCCGCACGCTGACGTTTTTTGTGCTGGCGTGCGGGCTCTCACTCAGCGCCGAGTTGATCGGCACCGGCACGGGTTATCCGTTTGGTAACTACGAGTACACCAGCGGCCTCGGCTACAAGGTGCTCGGCCGGGTTCCGTTCTCGATTCCGCTTTCGTGGTTCTACATGGGATTGGCGTCGTTCCTGCTGGGCAGCACGCTCGCCAGGCGGCAGCCGGTGTGGAGTGTGGTCGTGGGCGCCTACCTGCTGACCGCCTGGGACCTGGTGCTCGATCCCGCTATGGCCCACCCGGGCCTGGCTTTGAACTTCTGGGTGTGGCATCAGTCCGGACCGTATTTCGGAATGCCAATCCAGAATTTCGCGGGCTGGACCGCGACGGGCACGCTCTTCATGGGCTTGAGCCGTTGGCTGTGGCGGTCCGAACCGCCGAGTATCTCGCCACGGTTTCCGCTGATCGTTTACGGGCTGAATCTGGCGTTCGAGATTGTCCTCAGTGCGGCACGTGATGTCTGGGTGCCCATCGTCGTGGCGCTCGCGGCGGCGCTGGGCGCGCTCGCGTTGAGCCGGAGCGGCAGCACCGCTCGGCTCCGGCCCCGCCCGGCGCTGTGAGACTGACCGCGCCAGCCAACCGGGCGCCCGCGCCTGTCCAGGGTTGGGCGGTCAGCCGCATCGGCGCCTGGAGCCGACGCTACGTGGCTTGCGCGATCGTCCGGCGCGCCGTTCATCTCGAAGTCACCGGTCTCGACAACGTGCCCGAGCACGGACCCGCCATCCTGGTGGCGCGGCACTACCATCACCTGTACGACGCGGCGGCAATCCTGGCGAACGCGCGCCGCGAGGTACACGTGCTGGTCGCGGTCGACTGGCTGGCCGGTGGATGGCGCCTGGTGCTGATGCGCTGGCTCGCGGCCGCGGCGCGCTGGCCGGCCGTGTGGCGTCGCGGCAGCAACTGGCGGATTAACCGCGAGGGGTACCGCAAGAGCCTCGACCTTCTGAACGAAGGTGAAGTGTTGCTGGTGTTTCCGGAGGGACATCCCAATGTGGACCCGCTCGGAACTCCGAAACAGACGCCGGACGAGTTCCTGCCGTTCGATCCTGGTTTCCTGGTGCTCGCGGAACGAGCACCCGACGACGTGCCGCTCATTCCGGTGGGGTTGTTCTACGCCAGGTGTGGCCGACGCGGATGGAGCGTATGGCTGCGGTTTGGCCCGCCGATTCGGCACGACAGGGGGCGTGCTGGTCGCCGGGCGGCTCTCGCGACGGTGGAGTTCGCGGTCCGCGAACTATCAGGACCGCCCGGCTGAGCGGCGCCGCGAGGTGCCGTTCGTCCGAGCCAGCATGGCTGCGATGGCGTCGGCGGCCGCCTCGGCATTCGGTCCGACGTACGTGC
>CBJLVJ010000360.1:0-4401 GCA_966426465.1 uncultured bacterium
CCATCCGCCTGCGCGGAAGAATCGATGCCGCCCTGTGGAGCGGCATCAAACGCGTAGCCAACGTGGTGCGGAGCATCGAGACGGGCAAACGCCAGTCGATCTGGACCGAGAACTTCATCTGCCTGGCATTCAAACCCGGGTAACTTCACGCTGATTTCGAGGTCTTCGAGTCGTGAGGTCTGTCATGTGGAGAACAATCTTCTCCCGGGGGGGATTTGTGTCCACCAGTGGAGACGTGACGACCGGACCGCTGGTAGTCAGAGGAGAGAGCGTCATTCAGCCGTTCGGCTCAGTTCGGGGGCACCTTCGAGCCAGCAGGCGTGCCAGGCGACCAGGTTCCACAGGCACCAGAGGCGGAAGTTGTGATCGGCGCGGCCGGCGCGTTGCTCGGCGAACATGCGCCGCACGAAGGCCAGGTCGAAGCGTTCACGGGCGAAGGTCGAGTCCAGCACGTCCTGCTCGGCGCGCGCGAGCAGACGCGGGCTGAGCATGTTCGAAGCCGAGCCGCAGAAGCCGCGCTTCGGGCGGTAGACCAGCCGCCGATCGAGACCGGCCCGCTCGGCCACGCGCTTGAGCACCCACTTGGTGATGCCGCCTCGGTACTTCACATCGGCTGGAATGGCCAGCGCAAACTCGACCAGCTTGTGGTCGAGATACGGCACGCGGGCCTCGAGCGAGGAGCCCATGGTCACCTTGTCCACGCGCATGAGCAGCAGCTCGGGCAGGCGCTGGCGCAGCTCGATGCCGATCATCCGATCCAGTTGACTGGCGCCGGGGACGCCGGCGTCAACGTCCGCGTACAGCGCATCCACGGCCCGCCCCCCGGCACCGTCGCAGCCGAGAGCCGGTATCAGCCGCCGCTTGTGGCGGTCGTAGAACGGCACCGCGCCGCCCCAGAAAAGCTCGCCACCGCGCGCCGCACGATCCAGGACGTCAGCTCGGTCCAGGCTGACGAAGCTGCCCAGACTACTCGCGATGCCGCGCCTCACCAGGCCCGGCAGCGCTTCGTAGGGACGCCAGACGCGACGATGGAAGTCGCTGAAGAAGGCGTAGCTGGTGTAGCCCGAGAATAGCTCGTCCGAGCCTTCGCCGACCTGGATCACCTTCGTCCCGCTCTGTCGCGCGGCTTCCGAGAGGGCGTGCAGCGGCACGCACACCGGGTCGGCCAGGGGCTCGTCCTGGTGCCACACCAGGTCGGGCAGGTAGTCGAGAAAGTCTCTTTCGCCGATGACCACCTCGTGGTGCTGCGTCTGGTAGCGCTCGGCGACGGCACGCGCATATGGCAGCTCGTCAGAGGCGGCATCACCCTCGATGGCGACCGAGAACGTGCTGACCGGCCGGTCGGCGAGCTCAGCCATGAGCGCGACGTTCAAGCTGGAGTCGACGCCGCCAGAAAGGAAGGCGCCGTACGGCACGTCGCTCATCATCCGCAGCCGGATCGACTCGCGGACCAGCACCTCGAGACGTTCGACGTACTCCTCGGGGTGGCGGCGCAGACCACGCTCGGTCGGATCGGGCAGCGGCTGCCAGTAACGGTCAAGCCTGCGCTGGCCGGTGTCGGCGTCGACCAGCAGGCGGTGCCCGGGCGGCAGCTTCTCGATGCCGTCGAACAGGGTCAGCGGCGCTGGCGTACTGGCGAAGGTCAGGTACAGCGACAGCGCGTCCTCGTTCAGACGCGGCTGCAGCGCCGGGTGTTGGAGCAGCGCCTTGATCTCCGAGCCGAACACGAACAGTCGCGGCAGCGCGGCGAAATAGAGCGGCTTCACGCCGATGCGGTCGCGCACGAGAAGCAGCCGTCGGCGGCGGGTGTCCCAGATCGCAAACGCGAACATGCCCCGCAGGTGGTGGACGCAGTCCACGCCGTATTCCTCGTACAGGTGGAGGATGACCTCGGCGTCGCAGCGCGATCGGAAACGGTGGCCGCATGCCTCCAGCCACGAGCGGTGATCGGCGTGGTTGTAGATCTCGCCGTTGAAGATCAACCACACCGAGTCGTCCTCGTTGGACATGGGCTGATCGCCAGTGGCGAGGTCGACGATGCTCAGGCGGCGGAAACCGAAGCCAACGCGCTGGTCCGCTGAGACGAAGTAGCCATCGGCATCCGGTCCGCGGTGGCGGAGCGTATCGGCCATTGCGCGCAGCGTCCGCTGTTCGACAGGGTCGGCCGAGGCGCCAGTGGACAGGACGCCACAGATGCCGCACATGCGATTAGCCGTCCATTATTGGCCGGCAAGCGGTATCGGCGGGGCATCGAAACGTTCCAGCGACGTCTCGTAGTCGATCACCTCGCGCAACGTTTGATCGAGGCCGATCTGTGGCCGGAAGCCGGTGTACGCGAACAGTTTGGAGGCGTCCGGGACGCGCCGGCGCATGTCTTCGAAGCCGGCCGCGCGCTCGCCGTACGCTTCGTCGGCGTGGTACGGCACCAGCTTCAGCTCGGATGCGCTCTCGGTTAACTCGATCACCCGTCGCGCCAGGTCGACGATGCGGATCTCGCTCGGCTGGCCAATGTTGAAGATCTCGCCCGCCGCCGTCGGCGTGGCCATCAGCGCCACCAGCGCCTGCACAACGTCCCGCACATTGGTGAAGCAGCGCGTCTGTTGGCCGTCGCCGTAGACGCGTAGTGGCTCGTTCCGAAGCGCCCAGCGCACGAAGCGCGGGACGACCATGCCGTACCGCCCGGTCTGACGCGGGCCGACCGTGTTGAACAGGCGAACGACGGTGACCGGCAGATTGCGTTCCTGCCAGTAGGCCAGCGCGAACGCTTCGTCGATCCCCTTGGCCGACGCATAGAACCACCTCGACAGGCGCGACGAGCCGAGGACGCGATCGTCATCTTCGGCCAGCGCGTCCTTATCGTTTTTGCCGTAGACCTCGGAGGTTGACGCGATCAGCACCCGACGCGGCGTGGCCTTCGCGGCACAGGCGCGCAGCACGTGCTCGGTACCCTGGATATTGGTCTCGAGTGAGCGCAGCGGATGGCGCAGGACCCAGTCCACGCCGACCGCGGCGGCCAGGTGGTAGACGACGTCCGCTTTGTCGATCAGGTCGTCGACCAGCTCGGGGTCGAGCACCGAACCGTGCACCAGGTCGAACTCGGCGTGGTCTTCGAGAGCCTGGAGATTGGGGATGCGACCCGTCGAGAGATCGTCCAGGACGGTGACGTGGTCGCCGCGTTCGATCAGCCGCTCGACCAGGTGGGAACCGATGAAACCCGCGCCGCCGGTGACCAGCGCGCGCTGCACTAAGCGGTAACTCCGAGGCTGGGCAGCGGCCTGCCGCGCGCGGAGAGCTCGCGCAGGTACAGGTTTCTCACATCGTTCACCAGGCGACTGGAATCGTAACGCGGGTAGACGTGTCGTCGTCCCGCGGCGCCCAGTCGGGCCGCCAGGGCAGGATCGCGCAGCAAAACCAGCACGGCATCGGCGAGCGCCGACACGTCGGACACGCCGACGGTCAGGCCTGTTTCGCCGTCGATGACCACTTCCGGTACTCCGCCAACGGCGGTCGAAACCACCGGCCGTGCCGCGGCAAGCGCCTCGATCAGCGCGACGGGCGAGCCCTCGTTCAACGAGGTCAAGGCCACGACATCCAGGTCGGCATAGACACTGGGCATATCGCGCCGCCAGCCCACAAAGGTCACACTGTCCGCGAGACCCAGGTTGCGGACGAGCGCCTCGAGCGCCTGGCGCCGCTCGCCGTCGCCGATGACCACGAACCGCACGCCCGGAAGCGCGGCCCGGATGCGCACGGCGGCCTCGAAGAACACCTCGTGAGCTTTGATCGGGACGAGACGGGCAACGATACCCACCAGTGGTACCTCGGGCTCGATCCGGAGTTCGCGGCGCAGCGTCCCGCGCGCGATCTCGGCGCGCAGGAAAGGGGTCAGCTCGAGCCCGAGTCGAATGGATTCAATCTTCGTGAGCGGGGCCACGCCGTAGCTGGCGATCTCCTCGCGCTGGCCGTCGCCGACGACCACGATGCGATGCGTTGCCAGGCCGAGCGTGCGTTCGATGGCCAGGAACAGGCGGGTCCTGTTCCGGCCGAAGTAGCTGTGAAAAACATGGCCGTGATAGGTGTGGACGATCAGCGGGACCCGGCAGATAGCGGCGGCCAGTCGGCCGACCGTGCCGGCCTTGGCCATGTGCGTGTGCACCACGTCGGGCCGGCGCTCCCGAATCATGCGGACGAGCCGCGCCAGGGCGACCAGGTCGTCCAGCGGACTGATCTCGCGGCCGAGCGCCGGCAGCGAGACTGGCTCGACGGCGCGCGCCCGAGCCAGGTCGAGCATGTCGCCTTCATGCGGCGCAGTGACACCCGTGACGAGCGTCGACCTGAAATGTGCGCCGTCGTCCAGCGCGCTGGTGCGGAGGATGGCGTGAATCGCCGGGCCGCCGATGT
>CBJLVJ010000361.1:0-4399 GCA_966426465.1 uncultured bacterium
CGGGGTTGGGAGCCTGGAGGAGGGGTGATGGGGGGCAGGGTCAACGGGTACTCTTTTCTTTGTCCCTGTTTGGAGGCTTGGGGGCCTACGGCCTCGCGCCGAGGGGCCGGCGGGGAGCGACCGTCTCGATGCGCACACGGGCGTCGACGACCATCGCGCCGGCCGCGCTGACGATGAGCGGGTTGCAATCCAGCTCGGCGACATTGGGGTGATCCTCGGCGAGCGCGCTGACGCGCAGCAGCACGTCCTGCAGCGCGGCCACGTCGCACGGTTCCGCTCCGCGATAGCCGGTCAACAGCGGGTACGTGCGCAGCTCGCGCAGCATACTCGCAGCCTCACCCGACGTGAGCGGGCTAAGCCGCACCGCGACATCCTTCTGAAGCTCGGCCAGCGTGCCGCCCGCGCCGCACGCGATGGTCGGGCCGAACTGCGGGTCGTTGACCATGCCGACGAGCATCTCGACCCCGGTCGGCGCCATGCGCTGCACCACCAGCCCACTGGGCTCGTGACCAACCGCCTGCTGCACGGACCGCCAGATCGTCTCGGCCGCCCGCGTGACAGCCTGCTGGCCCGTCAGATTCAGCTTGACGCCGCCGACATCCGACTTGTGCAACACGCCCTGCGCCACCACCTTCAGCGCTACGGCCGCGCGCATCTCGGCCGCGGCGGCGGCCGCCTCGGCCGGCGACGTGACGACCCTCTCCTCGACGGTCGGCACACCGTACAGCGTCAGCAGGCGGCGTACGTCTTGCGGCGGGAGCCATCCACCGCCGCGTTGTAGCGCCTCGGCGATCAGCAGGGCGGCTTCCTGTCGGTTGATGGTAGGCAGCTCCGGTGGCGCCTCCTCGGGTCGAGCGCGCCATTCCGCGTACTGCACGGCATGCGCCAGCGCGATCGCCGCTGGTTCGGGCATGTGGTACCCGGCCAGACGCCGCCCGGCCGCATTGGACAGCTCAGGCACTCTGCCGGTCGACATGAACACGGCCAGCACGGGCCTGGTATTGCCGGAGTCGTCAACCGCGTCGACCAGTGAGCGGGCGACGTCCTCCGGGCGCGTGACGAGCGGAGGCAGAAATATCGCTATGACCGAGTCGACGTTCGGGTCTTCGGCCACGATGTGGACGACCTGCCGGTAGTCGTCAGCCGTCGCCGCGGCGAGCATGTCCACCGGATTCACCACACTTGCTTCAGGCGGCAGGAGCTGCCGCAGCCGCGCCTGCGTTGCTGCCGAGAGGGCCGGCAGCTCCAGCCCGTGCGCCTCACAGGTGTCGGCGCACATGACCGCTGGCCCGCCAGCGTTGGTGACCACGGCGACACGCCTGCCGGCCGGCAGCGGCTGATGAACCAGCAGGTCGGCCACGTGTAGCATCTCGTCCAGGGTGTCGGTGCGCACCACGCCAGCCTGACGGAACAGCGCGTCGACGGTCACGTCCGATGCCGCCAGCAACGCGCCGGTGTGGGATGCGGTGGCGCGCGCGCCGACCGACGACCGCCCGGACTTGAGCGCCACGATCGGCTTGGTGCGGCCGATGGATCGTGCGAATCGGCCGAACTTGCGCGGGTTGCCGAAGGACTCCAGGTAGAGCAGGATGACGTCGGTGCGTGGATCTGTATGCCAGTAGCCGAGCAGATCATTGCCCGAGATGTCCGCTTTGTTGCCCATCGACACGACGCTGGAAAAACCCACGTCGCGCGCGGCCGTGAAGTCGATCGCCGCCAGCGCCAGCGCACCACTCTGCGTGGCCAGGCCGACCCGTCCGGCCGGTGGTACCACCGGTCCGAAAGTCGCGTTCATGGGAGCTGCCGGGTCGGTGTTGATCACCCCGATGCAATTGGGCCCGATGAGCCGCATGCCGTTCTGACGACAGATGCGCACCAGCTCCGACTGGCGGGTCGCGCCCTCGCCACCGACTTCGCGAAAACCAGCGGTGAGCATCACCAGGGCCTGTACGCCCTTGCGCCCGCACTCCTCGGCCACCTCCAGCGCCCGCGTGGCCGGGACGGCGATGACCGCCAGATCGACCGGGCCCGGGATGGCCTCGACCTTCGGATAGCAGGGCAGATCCTGAATCAGCGTCGCTGCGGGGTTGACGGGATAGACCGGGCCTCGAAAACCGCTGGCGACGAGGTTGCGCACGACCGCCGCCCCAACCGAGCTCGGGTTGCGCGAGGCGCCGATCACCGCCACCGAGCGCGGGTACAGCACGCGACGCAGAGCATTGGCCGCCGCTAGCTCCTCGCGCTGCTCGAATCGCGCGAGCGCATCATGCGTGAGCGACGTTGGAAACGTGGCCTCGATGGTGCCCCACTCGTGCTGGATCTTGAGTGGGAATCCAGACTCACGCAGGACCTGGAGCATCTTCTGGTTCTCGGGCAGAACCAGCGCCTGGAATATCTCGATGCCGTTCGCTGCCGCGGCTCCGGCTAGCTGGCCAAGGAGAATTGTCGCCAGGCCTCTGCCCTGAAAATCGTGGGCGACGGCGAACGCGACTTCGGCGCGACCCTCGCCACATGGCGCGTACAGCGCGTGACCTACCACGCGTTCGTCGGTGCCAACAGTGGCCAGCAGCCCGAGCGAGCTCACGTAATCGACGTTGGTTTCGTCGCGCGCCGTGCGAGCCAGGTCCCCACCCAGCGAAAAGAAGCGCAGCCGCCGGTCCTCATCGGGCAGCGCGCGCAGAAATGCCAGGAGCCGCTCGGCGTCGTCCGGCCGGACCGGGCGCACGTGAGCCAGGGAGCCGTCGCGGGTAGCCACGGCGGCCTCGAGCTCGACCGGGTAGGTGCCCGGCCGGCTTGTCACCTCGCGTATTCCTCAAAGCGCGTCAGGACAAAGCGCAAGGTGGCAGCGTGCTTTTCGGAATCGCGGGCCATCGTTTCCAGCAGCAGGGGATCCAGTCCACCGAGCAGGCGCGGCTCCTGGTGAGCGATATGACGCACGTGATGGGCGGCCTCGTGTTCGTGCTCGACCTCTTGTTGCAAGCGACTGACCATTGCCCTCAGCGACGAATGATGTCGCTGCTCGTCTTGCACGACAAGTCCGACGAGCAGTTTTACGACCGGGTTGCTGCTGCGTTTGGCCAGCCGCTGGCAGGTCGCCAGGTCGGTTGTTTCGGCATTCGCGTGAGCCTCGAGAGCGCGGACCAAACGTTCCGACACCGATGGCGGCTGGGTCGGCGCGACCGGAATCAGCCAGGGGTTAGTGGTTGCGCTTGGGGCGATCTTCGTCACACGAGCCTCCGGCAGACGTACTCTCTGTCGGGGGAACTCTGCGCGCACGGGCGCACGGTCACCACCGCTCGCAGGGTGGTTCTGGCCCGCCTTTCAGGGTAGGCGGGCGCCCGCCCAGGCCATCTCCCAGATGAGGCGCCAGTCCATGCCCCGGAAGCGCATCCAGGCGACCATCGGCGCCGTCATGTTGAACGCCACAACGGCCGTGCTCAGCTCGGGGAGCCGCAAGTAGAGGTTTGGCACCCCGGCCTGGGCCGCCAGCCAGCCGTAGATCGGGTCCAGGCCCATCAGCCCGTGCCATTGGTCGTACCTCCATCGCGCCGGGTGTCCTCACTCCGCCGCCAATGTCTCCGCAGCGATCCGGCGCCTCACCCGCTGAGCACGCTCGCGCGTGCGGCGTGTGCGAGCGCCGAGGGCGTCTGGCGGCCGACGATTGCAGGGGCTTCGTGGATCAATGTGTCGTCTTCGAGGGCCGCCACCATGAACAGCGCAAAGTCGACGCGGCGGGTGAGATTGCTCTTGAGGATGGGGTCGCCCACGTGCCGACTCCACACGGGCAGCCCCTGGCTCTCGCCCTCTTCCAGCTTGCTCGCGCGCACGACGGTCCACCGGGTGTCGCTGGCGAACACCCGCCGGCACGCCTCCACCTGGTCGGCCAGGTCCGCCACGCGGCCGAGCCGCGCGAGCCAGCCGGCGGCGGCCACGACCGCTTTGAAGGTCGGCGAGTACCGGTCCTGGCCGTCGCGCGTGATGTGCCACCCGCACGAGAACACCAGGCGCGCTCCGGGTCGGGCGTGGTCGAGCACCGACTGGGCCGTGCCGGTCGAATACTGCTGGACCCCCCATGGGACCAGCACCGTGAGCACGCCGTCGCACCCCGCGACCGCCCGCTTGATGACCTGGCGGTCGTTGGTCGCTCCCGGGATCACCGCGATTCGCCCCTTGAACGCGTCGAGCTTCCCGACGCTTTGCTCCCGGCACACGCCGACCACCTGGTAGCCGCGATCCAGCGCGTGTTGCACCATGTACTGCCCCAGCTTCCCGGAGGCCCCGACAACGCAGACCTTCACCGCGCACCTCCCGCAGCATTCGCTAGGCGCGCGCTGGAGGCGGTCCCGCTAGCCGCTCCCTCGTGGATGTTGATCCCCTTCACCAGGAGCCACGCGGTGAG
>CBJLVJ010000362.1:0-4397 GCA_966426465.1 uncultured bacterium
ACCACGCAGCCCCTGGAGCGCCGTCGACGTCTGATCGAGCTGGCTCGCCAGTATCGCATCCCGATCGTCGAAGACGACACGTACGGAGACATCAGCTTTGAGCCACTGCGCGAGCGGGCGATCTATACCCTGGCACAGCCGGGCGAAGTGATGTACATCGGCTCCTTTTCCAAGATCCTCGGACCGGGCCTCCGCCTGGGCTTTTTCATCGCGCCTGAGCCGCTCAATGCCCGGCTGATGGCCTGGAAGCTCGACGGCGGGACAAGCATGCTCAGCCAGATGATCGCGGCGGAATACTTGCAGGACAACCTGTGGCAGCACATTCAGGAAGCCGCCGGTGCGGTCAAAGAAAAACGCAACATCCTGCTCGACGCGCTCGAGGCCGAATTCGGCAAGATGCAGGGAATCCACTGGACGCATCCGGACGGCGGACTGTTTCTGTGGATCAAGCTGCCTGAGCACGTGGACCGTGGCCGCCTGCTCGAGCTGGCAAACGCGCGTGGCATCACCTACGCCACAGGCCAGGCGTTCCACGCCCTCAACCAGGACATCCCGTATCTCCGCCTGGCGTTTGGCTGGATCGACAAACAGGACATCGCCGACGGCGTCCGCCTCCTGGCGGAATGCGTGCGCCAGACAACGCCGGCCGCCGTGCCTTCTTGATCCAGCTTGATCGAGCTGACCACCCCGACGACCCGCGGCTGGCCGAGCTCGCCAGGCTGCTGAACGCCACGTTTCCGGATCCAGATAGCGTGCTGGGGCTGGATCGCATCCAGGAATTCCTGCAGGCCAACCAGGCTGACGGCCCGCGACGCTTCTGTGTGCTCGTTGCGCAGCAGAACGCCGCGGTGGTCGGCGGCACCATCTTCAGCTACGTCGCTCGATCGAATTGTGGCTTTTCGGAATACATCGTGGTGGATGCCGCCGTCCGCGGCTCCGGTATCGGCCGCAAGCTGTTCGACGCGCGCAAAGCGTTGCTCGATGCGGAGGCAGGGCGCCACGGTGTGGCGACCTGCCGTGGCCTGTTCATCGAAGTCGACAGTCCCGAGCGGACTCCCGTGGATCTGGTGGAGGCGGAGCGCCAGACGGCGCTCGATCCGCGGCAACGTTTGCGGATGTTCCATCGCCTCGGCTTCCGCCGGGTCGACCTGGCCTACGTGCAGCCGCCGCTCGCGCCCGACAAACACGCCGTTGACTACCTGGATCTGCTGTTCGCGCCGTGGGACGCCGATCCAGGCTGGATACCGTCGGAGTGGATCTTCGACACCCTCGAGCCGATCTGGTCGGCGTGGTCACCCGCCACCGTTGCCGCGGACCTGGCCCGCCTCCGCTCCGCCGCGCCAGGTCCGCGCGTGGCCCTGCTCGACGTCGGCTAGTACCGGTTACGAAAGAAGTCCACTGGTGCGCGCGGCGCGAATGCGCGTGTAGGCCTGCCGCGGCGTGCCATCGGGATTGGCGATCGCCCACCAGTACTCCTCGCGATCTTTGCTCCAGGTGGGATCGGGCAATGTCCAGACAGACATCACACCGATCCACGACGACCAGTGCTCACTGGCGTACCGCAACCCCTCCACCAGATTATCCGCCTGCTTGCTTTCGCTGACCGCGAACCAGGCATACGCCGGGTGGAAGGTGTCGGTGGTCCATCCCCATTCAGTCAGCCAGATGCGTTTGTCGCCATCGCCCTGCTCGACCATGAGGTCACGCAGTTGCTCGACGCGCCGAAAATAGAAGCTCGGATGTGGGAAGTCCTTCAACGATCCGAACGGCGCGGCAACCTCAGGCGCCTCGGCGTTGGCATGCGCGCCGAGCACGTCGAATTTGCCGTGCAGGCCGGCCGCGTACATCCACTTCAGATACTCCAGGTCATCAGCGGAATGACCATCCGTCACGCCATTCGGTGACAGCCCGGCTGTCAGCACCAGGATGTCTGGATCGGCCGCGTGCGCGGCCTGATAGGCGCCGCCCAGCAGTCGTACATAGTCCGCCGCCGAGGCGGCGTTGATCGGCTTGTTGCCCCATTCGCGTTCCAGGTTCGGCTCGTTCCAGATTTCGATGGCGTGCACGCGGCCGATGGGAGACCCGTTGCGATAGCGCGCGACGAACGCCGACACGAAGTCCCAGTAGTCCTGGTACTTGTCGGGCGGCCCGTTATGCGCCTGGTCCTTGCGCGCCCACATCGGCTCGAAGTCGAGTCGACCAATGATCTTGAGCCCGGCGGCAGTGCTCGCCCGCACCACACGGTCCGCGTCCGACCAGTCGAACTGGCCCTTGGCAACGCCTTCGATGTCACGCCATTCAAAGAGGCTCTTCTGCCAGTGGAAGCCCGCGTCTGTGGCCTCGCGCAGATCGCGATCGGTTGTGGCCGGACGATCGGCGATGAACATGTGGACGCCGTAGTCCACGCTGGTTACTGGCCGATCCGTCGGGGTGGGCCTCGGCGCGGGCGTGAACGGCGCCAGTGGTGCGCACGCCTCGACCAATCCAGCAATCGCAATGAGCAAAACAGTCAGGCGGTGCACCACGGGATCCCTCCCAGACCAGACCCCTCAGGATCGAATAACGACCGGCAACGTGAGAAGTTGCTCCTGGTCCAGGACGGCGGATGTGACATGGACGTAGAGCGTGTGACTACCAACCGGCGCGGTGATGGTCGTCTTGAGAAGGTTTCCAGCGGGGTCGGTTGGGGACACGGCAGCCGACCCGACCAGACGCCCGCCGTTGTCGCGATCGGGTTCCATGAACACGTCGACCCGGGCACCATCCGGCGCCAGCATCTGCAACACGAAGTTCCGCGACACCTGGTCTCCGGCCTGTGGCGACTCGATCTCGGCCGCAAGGCGCGGCCGGGGCGCTGCCGACGGCGCCACCTTGATCGGTATGACCCCCCTCGCCGGCGGAATCGCGCCGAGCGTGGGAATGACCACCTGCACGCTGCTGAGCCAGGTCCCGTGGTCCGGCGTGTGCGCCACCAGCGTGAGCGCTGTCGGACCCAATGGCACCGACTCGAGCGGCAGCCTGACGGAAAAACCAGCCTGTGCCAGGTCCGGGTTGTCGACCGCCGAGGGGATGTCGCCGCGGGTCATGCCGAGCTGGGCCTGTGCCAGTGGACTGCCGCTATCCGCGCGTGGGCCGACAAAGACCTCCAGGGCGTCGATACCCGGCCACTCGCTCGCCGCCGGGTCGTAGACCCAGCCACTGATCGTCAGTGTGCTGGCGTTGTCTCCGCTGGTAAACACGGGATCAACGCGCCCGACAAGTGGCGTCGGCTCATCCGCGTCGACATCGAGACCCGGAGTCCACTGGTCCGATTCGGCGACGCGAAGGAATCGCGAGTCGCGCAGGAGCTGCTCGAGCTGGCAGCGCACCGCGGGTGCGGCGTCTGGCGTCGGGTCGTAACATGATCCACCGCCCTGGGCCCTGGAACCGTAGGAAGTCAGTCCACGGCGCGTGTCGATAAAGGTCCGGTCGACCAGGCGCGGGCTTTCGGCATTCCACACGCCAAAGCCGATCACCTCGCGGAAGTGTCGGACGAAATCAATCTGCCGCTGCTCCTGCGCGAGCCGGCCTCGCTCATCGTCCCTGCCATAGACGCCGGGAAGCTCGCGTGAGGTGCCAAGCTCTTCGACAATGACCGGCAATGTCCGCCCATTGGGACACGGCTCCGCGACGATGTTGTCGAGATCCCAGTCGATGGGCATGTCGCCCGGGCGTTCGCGGCTGACCCAGTCGTACGCGTGCAGCGTGTACGCGTCGACTGGAGCGTCACAGTACAGCCAGCGCGCTATTGGCGAATAGTGATTACCCGGCTCGACGTGATTGGCGCCCATGGTGCCTGGCAGGATCGGCGTGACTGGATCCAGGGAACGCACCTCGGCCGACGCTTCGCTCACGAACGTCATCAGCGCACCAGGTTGGAGCGGCGTGTGGAGCTCGTTGCCCAGCTCCCACGCGAAAATGACGTCCTGCGCGTCGTCCGCCTGCACGGTCGAGACCAGCTCGCGCACGAACTGCAGATACGGCCCGTGCCAGTTCGACGTGTAGAACGGCAGCAAGAGCTGGATGTAGTTGTCCATCCAGCCGGCGCTCGCGTCAAGCTCTCCGGGCACGACCTGGTGGTTATTGACGAAGGCGACGATCAGCCGCAAGTGCGCCTCGCGCAGCCGTGGTGCGATCTCCGCGATGCGTTCGCCGACGCGCGCGCCATCCCAACTGTGTAAGCCGTTGCTGTCCGTAGCGAAGACGCGGATGACGCCGCCCCCGAGCCAACGCGCGTAGGCAAGGTCCTCGTCGATGTCGCTGACGTCGGGATGGAACAACATGCCGTGCATGTTCAAAAGCAGAAAGCCGCTATTGAGGGGATCCTCCGACGGGATGCGCGAGGCAAGCGGTCCGCT
>CBJLVJ010000363.1:0-4392 GCA_966426465.1 uncultured bacterium
GACGGTGATGTCCCTGATCACCGACGTCGAGGTGACGCGCACCAGGTCGACGGCATCCACGTCGCCACCGGCCTCGCCGATGGCCGACAGGACGCGGCCGAGCGTGCCAGCCCGACTACTCAGCTCGACCCGAATGGTCAGGCTGTAGCTGGCGCTTGGCTGTCGTATCTCGGCGGTGAGCTGCATCGAATGGGTGCAGTGCCCATGCTAAAGGTAAGATTTGCACGGCGAAAGGAGTAATGAGCCGTGGGCATGCGCACAGATGGCGCCGAGATTGTGGTCTCGACGCCCTTGCGAACAGCGATCGGCACGTTCGGCGGCACCCTGAAGGACGTCCCAGCGACCGAGCTCGGCGCGACGGTAGCACGCGAGGTCGTGTCGCGCTCGGGTATGGGCAGCGACCGGATCGACCAGGTGATCGCGGGCAACGTGCTCCAGGCTGGCCAGGGCATGAACCCCGGCCGTCAGGTAGCGCTCAAAGCCGGGCTGCCGAACAGCGTGCCAGGGATGACGATCAACCGGGTGTGCGGCTCGGGGTTGCAAGCGATCGTTTCGGCCAGCCAGCAGGTCGCCCTGGGCGAGTCGCAGGTGGTCCTGGCGGGTGGCACGGAGAACATGGACCAGGCGCCGTTCGTGCTGCCAAAGGCACGCTACGGCTATCGCATGGGCATGCCCAAGGCCGACCTGGTCGACGGCATGGTCTACGACGGCCTGTGGGACATCTTCAACGACTACCACATGGGTGTAACTGCTGAGAACGTAGCTGAGAAGTACGGCGTCAGTCGAGACGAGGCGGACGAATACTCGCTGCGCAGTCATCAGCTCGCTGCGCGGGCGACCCAGGAGGGCGCCTTCGCCGACCAGATCGTGCCGATCCAGATCAAGCAGCGCAAAGAGACCGTCAGCTTTACTCAGGACGAACACGTTCGACCAGGCACCACAGCCGAGGCGCTGGCCAAGCTGGCGCCAGTCTTCAAGAAGGACGGCGCCGTTACCGCGGGGAATTCCAGCGGCATCAACGATGGCGCGGCGTTCATGCTGGTGAGCAGTCGGCAGACCGCGGATAGTCTCGGCCTGCCGGTGGCTGCTCGGTTGGTGTCGTACGCGGTGGCCGGTGTCGATCCGGCGCTGATGGGCATGGGCATGGTGCCCGCGACGCGCACAGCGTTGGAGCGGGCAGGACTCACGCTCGATCAGATCGAAGTCTTCGAGGTCAACGATGCGTTCGCCTCGGTTGCTGTGGCGGTCGCACGCGAGCTGGGCATTCCCGACGAGAAGCTGAACCCGTTGGGCGGCGCCATCGCGCTGGGCCATCCGATCGGCGCGAGCGGCGCGGTGCTGGCGGTCAAGCTGCTGCACGAGCTGGCGCGGCGGCAGGCTCGTTATGGCCTGGCCACGCTGTGCATTGGCGGTGGCATGGGCATTGCCGCCATTTTTGAGCGGATCTAATAACCAAACCCCGCGAGGAGGGACGCCCATGGCCATCGATCAAGCTCAACAGGTCACGGCAGGCTGGAGTGGTGGCAAGGAGCTCGCCGGCAAGTCCGGCGTGGTGACTGGCGGAGCGCGCGGCATCGGCCGAGCGATCGCGCTGGAGCTCGCGCGACATGGCGGTAGTGTGGCCGTCGGCTATTCACAGAAGGCCGACGCGGCCGAGGAGGTGGTCCAGCAGATCAAAGAGATGGGCACCGGCGCCGAAGCGTTCCCGCTCAAGGCCAACGTCCAGTTCCCAGACGAGGTCAAGCCAGCCATCGCTTCCGTTGCCGAGCGCTTCGGCAAGATCGACTTTCTGGTCAACAACGCCGGCATCACGCGTGACCGTTCGCTGGCCAAAATGACGCATAGCGACTGGAACGCGGTCATCGACGTCAACCTGCAGAGCATCTTCAACGTCACCCACGAGGTGTTGCCGTTCATGCTCGACAAAGGCTTTGGTCGCATCGTCAACATCAGCTCGGTCATCGGGCAGATGGGCAATTACGGCCAGGCCAACTACGCCACCGCCAAGGCGGGCATGATCGGTTTCACCAAGAGTGCCGCGCTCGAGGTCGCCCGCAAAGGCATCACCGTCAACTGCGTCGCGCCGGGCTACACCGAGACGGAGATGGTGGCCGCGGTGCCGGAAGAGGCCATGGAAAAGGTGCTCGCCAGGATTCCGATGGGTCGGCTGGCGCAGCCCGAAGAGATCGCCCAGGCGGTCTTCTTCGTCATCGCCTATGGCGACTACATCACGGGCCAGGTCATCGCCGTCAACGGCGGCATGTATATGTAGTAACGGACGCGTTCGACTGGCGTAGCGTGAAACGGAAGGTGGCGCCCTGTCCGGCGCCACCACTCTCCGCCCAGATCGAGCCGCCGTGGGCCTGGACGAAGTGTTTGCAGATGGCCAGGCCCAGACCGGTGCCGGATCCGGCGCGCGAAGGGTCGGTCTTGTAGAAGCGCTCGAACACGCGCGGAAGCTGATCCGACTCGATGCCGACGCCTGAGTCCGCCACCCAGAATTCGACCTGATCGTCGACGACGCGGGCGCCGGCCTCGATCCGTCCACCCCGCAGGCTGAACTTGACGGCGTTGGCCAGCAGATTTGTGAGAACCTGGCCAATGCGCCGCGCGTCTGCCTCGACCGTCACGTCATCGGCGGGTACTTCGACAATCTCGACGTGCCGGCCCATGTCTTCGGCGTAGGGCGCGGTGCGCTCCACCGCCTCGTGCAGGAGGTCGCCGGGCGCCCACGGCGCAAGCTCGAGCTCCAGCTTGCCGGCTTCGGCGCGGGCTAGCTGAAGCAGCTCGGCCACGAGCTGAGCCAGGCCCTCGACCTCGACGTGCATCCGGCGGAGGAAGTCCGGACCGGCTTCGGGGTCGTCGATCGCGCCGGCCTGGAGCGTCTCGACGAGGGCCTTCAGGGCTGCCACAGGCGTCCGCAGCTCGTGCGAGACATTCGCCACGAAGTCCCGACGGGCCGCCTCGGCTCGGCGCAGGTCGGTCACGTCCTGGAGGAGCAGGAGCGTCCGCTTGCCATCTGGCAGCCGTGTGGCCACGACCTGCACCCAGCGTCGAGGCGCAGCCAGTATGGAGCGGAGCTCGATGATACGCGTGACCGGTGCTGGGCCGCGCGCCGCGCGTGCTACCTCGACAAGCTCGGCATCGTGCGCCACCTCGGCCAGCGAGCGGCCACGGGCGACTGTGGCGCTCAGCAGGCGAGCAGCAGCGGGATTGGCCAGATCGATGCGCTCGTCGGGATCGAGGACCAGCACGCCGTCGGCCATGTGGCGGAAGGTGGTGGCCATCTGCGCCCGATCGCGTTCCAGCTCGGACAGGGTGCGCTGCAAGCGGCCGTGCGCCGTGCGCAGCGCATAGACGAGCGCCACGATTTCCGAAGGCGCTTCGCTGGTGAATTCACGCAGGCTGGGTGGGCCGATGGTGTCGGCCTCGATGGCGTGCACCATGCGTCGCAGCGGCCGCGCCAGCCGCTCCCCGGCCCAGGCGGCCAGGAGCACGGCGGCGAAGACGCCGCCCGCCGTCAGCGCGGTGGCGATGGGCACAAAGCTCTCCCAGGCCGCGGCAGGCACGAAGTTCAACGCGGCCAGCAGCACCGCGACGCCAGTGCTCCCCGCCACCAACGCAGACAGCCAGGCAAAGCGCGCGGTCACGGCGTGCGAGTCTACTCCGGTGGGGCGTAGCGCTCCTGGATGGTGGCGCGCACCCGCGCACGGCTTTCGGCGGGTGTGAGCCCCGAATCGGTCTCGATCGCTGCCAGTCGGGTGGCGAGCTTCTTGTCTTTCAATTCCGCCATCACCCAACGCGAGTAGTCGCCGGCGCGCAGGTGATGCATCCACGTGGCGTCGTCGACGCCGTTGGCGAGCTCCAGAAAGACGGACAGGTTATACGCTCGGAGGTGCAGCCGCTGGTCGGCGCCCACGAAATAGAAGCTGCGGTCCGGCGGGAGCTCGCCCAGGGCATATTTGCGGCGGTGGCGGCGGCGGTCGCCTCGCGAGGGCTCGACGTGGATGTGGCGTGCCTCAGGCTCATCGCGTGCCCAGACGACCGCCTCACCCTTCTCGAGGCTGACGTCGGGAATGGCTGGCACGCGCGCACCGACCAGGTCGCAGAACTCGCGGATGGTCGTCCGCGGCGCCTCGCCCACGGCGCACACCGTATCGACCAGATCCAGCGCAGCGCGCGCGATTCGCCGCGGCCGGAGGGTGATCATCACGAGTCCTCCGAACGCGCGCGGCACGGCCTCGTCGACCGAGCCCAGGGACGGTGGCAGCAGGTGGTGGGCTTCGTCGAGGACCAGCCAGGCGGGCCGGCCGGTCGTCACACGCAGCTGTTCGAGGCGTGGCAGCAGGCCGGCCATATAGCGTGGTCGATCCTCGCCTGACAGGCTGAGCA
>CBJLVJ010000364.1:0-4389 GCA_966426465.1 uncultured bacterium
CTCGCCTGAGTCGACGGTCCATTCGACGGGCAGGATGCGGAAGCGGCGGATGCGCTCGGCTTGAGAAACCTGTTCGTTGGCCTGGTCCACGCCGCGCTGGACCTCGGCCAGCACATCGGGATGCTGTGCCAGCTCAGCCAGCGACAGGCCGCCCAGGTCATGGAGGGCCGCCCAGGCGCGCGTCGCGTCGGCGTCCAGCACGATCAGCGCCGTAATGTACGGTCGACGGTCGCCGACCACCGCCACCTGGCCGATCAGCGGATTGCGCTTGAGCAGATTCTCCAGGTTGGCCGGCGAGATGTTCTTGCCACCAGCCGTGATGATCAGCTCCTTCTTGCGATCGACGATGCTCACGTACCCGTCGGCATCGATGGTCGCCACGTCGCCCGTGTGTAGCCAGCCGTCGGCGTCGATGGCCGCGGCGGTGCCCTCCGGGTCCTTGTAATAGCCGCGCATCACGTTGCCACCCCGCAACAGCAGCTCCCCGTCAGGCGCCAGCTTGACCTCCAGGCCGGCGTTCGGCTTGCCAACGGTACCGAGTCGCTCCTGGCCAAGCGGGTTGAGGGTCGCGCCGACAGTCGATTCGGTCATGCCGTAGCCCTCGACCAGGGGCAGATCCAGAGCGCGGAAAAAGCCGACCACATCGGCCGAAATTGGCGCAGCGCCCGAGACGCCGAGACGGCACTGGTCGAGGCCGACGCGAGCTCGGATGGCATGCCAGACTGGCGCTGCGCGCTCGGCCGCGGTCGCCAGTGGCGGCGGAAGGTCTTCGCCGCGCATACGGTACTCGGCAACCTGTCGACCAACCTGCAAAGCCTGCTGGACTCCGGCACGATGCTGTGGATCCGGGTCGGCGGCAATCGCCGCCTGAATACCGGCCTGCAGCTTTTCCCAAACCCGCGGCGAGCCGATCATCACCGTCGGATGGACCTCGGCGGCATACTCGAACACCTTCTGCAGGTCCGGACAGAAGTAGACCTGCTGGCGCCTGATGATGGCATTCCAGTGGCCGGTGTATCGCTCGAACGCATGCGCCAGTGGCAAGTAGGACAGGTGGCGGTCATCTGGTGAGGGCTCCGGCGTGGTGAAATTGCCGGAGGCGGACATCCACAGCACGTTGCGGTGCGTATCCATCACGCCCTTGGGTGGACCGGTCGTACCCGACGTGTAGATGAGCGTGACAAGGTCCGTCGGCTGCACCTGGTCGTAGGCGGCTTCGAACCAGTCCGGGTCTTTGGCGGTTTCGGCGTCACCGCGTGCCAGCAGATCCTCCCATGACATCGTGCCAGGCGCCTGACCTTCGACCAGAACGATGTGGCGCAAGTTCGGCAGCTTCGTACGCACCGCATCGAATCTGGCCAGCATCTCCGAGTCCTCGACGAAGGCCACCTCCGCCTCACAGTGAGCCGCGACGTACGCGATCTGCTCCGGCGCCAGTGTGTTGTACAGACTGACCGGCACGCCCCGAGCAAACAGCAGCGCGAGATCGGCAATCACGTGCTCCGGACGATTGCGCATCATGATCGTGCCAAACCCGCCTGAGTGCAGCCCAAGCGACCTGAGGCCATAGGCGGCGCGCCGCACCGCATCGTGATACTGGCGCCACGTGAGCGCCTGCCAACCGGCGGCAGTGCGCCAGTGCAGGGCGGATGCGTCGCCCAGCTCGGCGACGGCCTGGCGAAACTCCGTGAGTACGGTCTTGCCAGCAATGACCGCGTCAATCCGAGCGCGCGCCTCCTCGGCGGAGCTGGTGGTGCCGAGCGTCACACGCCCACTCTACACCCCGTCACGTGCCAAGCACGTGCTTCACCTCGCGCAAGATCGCCAGATCCTCTCGCGCGGAGATCACCAGCACGCGCACGGCGCTGTCCGACCGCGAAATGTCGCGGTCGACAGGCGAGCCCTCGTTGGCCGCGGCGTCGAGGCGCACGCCCACATAACCGAACGCACGACACACCGCGTCGCGGACCACGGGGCTGTGCTCGCCGATGCCGGCGGTGAACACCAGCACGTCCAGACCACCCAGGGCCGCGAGCATGGCTCCGATACTGCTGACGATGCGTTGGACGAACATGTCACGCGCGAGGCGCGCGCGTTCCTGGCCCGCATCCGCGGCGGCCAGCACCTGCCGCAAGTCGGCCGAGATGCCGGATACACCGAGCAGCCCAGAGCGCTCGTTGAGCGCCTGTTCGAGCTCCTGCGCAGCCAACCCCTGGCGGGTCATCAGATACAGCAACAGCCCGGGGTCCACAGAGCCGGACCGTTGTGCCATCATGACACCCTCGAGCGGCGTAAAGCCCATGCTGGTGTTGACCGAATGCCCGTCGGCCACGGCGGTGATCGAACAGCCTGCTCCCAGATGACACACCACCACGCGGCCGGGGGACTGTCCCAGCAACTGGTGTGTGCGTCCGATCGCGTACGACACGCTCAATCCGTGGAAGCCAAAGCGACGCAATTGCCAGCGCGTGGTCCACTCCCACGGGAGGGGGTACAGCGCGATAGCCTCTGGCATGCTCGCGTGGAAGGCGGTATCGAAGGCGGCCACCTGGGGCACGCCGGGAAGCCGCGCCCGAGCCGCGTCGATACCGGCGACAGCGGCCGGATTGTGCAGCGGCGCGAGCTCGGCCAACTGTGCGATCGCGTCCCGCACTGCGTCATCGACACGGACCGCCTGGCGGAAGCGCGTGCCACCGTGAACCACACGGTGGCCGACGGCTTGCACAGCTTGGACACGCGCCAGAGCAGCCTCGAACTCGGACGCATGCCGGTTCGGCTCGGCGCCCTCCCAGCTCGTCTGTCCCTGCTGCTCGACGACCTCGGAGTCCGCGTTCAGCACCACCCATTTCAGGCTGCTGGAGCCCGCGTTCAGCACCAGGACCGATCTGGCGATTGTCACACCTGCACCCTTCTGAGGAGGTTAGCGCCTCATGTCACGTACGCCCGAGACCCTCGAGCTCGAGCGAGCGACGGGTCCGCAACCGCTGAGCGACGATCTGCTTCGCCGCATGGACGCCTACTGGCGGGCGGCCAACTATCTGTCCGTTGGCCAGATCTACCTGCTCGACAACCCCCTCCTTCGCGAGCCGCTGCGCGTCGAGCACACCAAACCGCGGCTGCTCGGGCACTGGGGCACCACGCCGGGGTTGAACTTCATGTACGTCCACCTGAATCGTGCCATCGTTGCGCGCGACCTGGACGCCATCTTTATTTGCGGTCCGGGCCACGGCGGGCCGGGCGTGGTCGCCAATGCCTACCTGGAGGGTACGTATTCGGAGGTGTATTCGGCGATCACCCAGGACGCCGACGGTCTCCGCCGTCTGTTCAAACAGTTCTCCTTCCCAGGCGGCATACCCAGCCACGCAGCGCCTGAGACGCCCGGCTCCATCCACGAAGGCGGTGAGCTCGGCTATTCGCTGTCGCATGCCTACGGCGCGGCCTTCGACAATCCCGGTCTGCTGGTCGCGTGTGTGGTCGGCGACGGAGAAGCCGAAACCGGTCCGCTTGCGACGTCGTGGCACTCGAACAAGTTCTTGAACCCGGTAAGCGACGGAGCGGTCCTGCCCATCCTGCACCTGAACGGCTACAAAATCGCCAATCCGACGGTGCTCGCCCGCATCTCGCATGACGAGCTCGAGCGGCTCCTCGAAGGCTACGGCTACCAGCCGTACTTCGTCGAAGGCGACAATCCTGCCGAGATGCACCAGCTCATGGCCGCCACGCTGGATCGCGTGCTCGACCAGATCGCCGCGATCCAGCACAGAGCCAGGCAAGATCAGGTAGCCACACGCCCACGTTGGCCGATGCTCGTGCTGCGCACGCCGAAAGGCTGGACAGGACCAAAAGAAGTTGACGGACTGCCGACGGAGGGCACCTGGCGATCGCACCAGGTGCCGCTCGCGGAGCTGGCGACCAACCCTGCCCACCTGGCCGAGCTCGAGCGCTGGCTCGCCAGCTATCACCCCGAAGAGCTGTTCGATGGCACCGGCCGACTCGTGGCGGACCTGGCAACCCTGCCACCCCGTGGCGACCGACGCATGAGCGCCAACCCGCACGCGAATGGTGGTCTGCTGCTGCAGGACTTGCGGCTGCCCGATTTTCGTGACCATGCGGTGGACGTGACGCATCCCGGCGCGACTTCGGCCGAAGCCACCCGCGTGCTGGGAACGTTTCTCCGCGACACGATGAGTCGCTCGGCCGATAAACGCAACTTCCGCGTCATGGCGCCCGACGAGCTCACGTCGAACCGCCTCGGGGCACTCCTGGACGTTACCGACCGCGCCTGGATCGCTGACCGCCTGCCGACCGACGATCACCTGGCGCCGGACGGTCGTGTGATGGAAATCTTGAGCGAGACGACGTGCCAGGGCTGGCTCGAGGGCTATCTGC
>CBJLVJ010000365.1:0-4387 GCA_966426465.1 uncultured bacterium
GGCGCCGGCCTGACCGACGGCCAGACGTATACGGTCAACGTGGCCAGCGCACAGGCGACCGATGGGATCGCTCTGCAACAGCCGGTCAGCTTCAAGGTGGCCGTACCAACGCGGCCGCACCTCGTAGACGTGCCCACCGAGCCTGTCACGCTGCGCTACGGCGACACCTTCACCCTGAAGAGCGACCGTGAGCTGGCCAGCGCCCAGGTGTCGACCACCCCGGACGTGCCCACGCAGGTGGACGTCGGTCGCGATCAGATCCATCTGGCGCTGCCCGACTTTCAGCAGGGCGCTGAATTCGACCTGGACGTGGCCACGGCCGTCTCGGCCCAGGGCGCGCCGCTTGCACAACCCGTGCAGGTCCATTTCGTGACCCCACCGGCGCTCGATCCGCCGACCTTCCAGCCGGAAGACGGCTCCGTCGGGATCCAGCCGTCGAGTCATCCATCGGTGACGTTCGCGGCGCCCATCGCCGAGAAAACCGCCGCCACCAGCGCGCTGCGGATCGATCCGCCCGTGGCCGGCCACTGGCAGTGGTCGTCGGCCGAGCGCGCCGAGTTCGTGCCCGACACGCGGCTGCCCATCCTGACCAGGCTGACCGTGACGCTACGCGGCGGGCCAGACGGTCCCAGGACAACCGACGGTGGCTACCTCGAGGAGGACCAGTCGACGACGTTCCGCACGACCGACATCAAGAAGATCGACGTCAGCCTGGGACGCCAGCTCATGACGCTGTACGAAAACAACGTGCCCGTGCGCACCATCAACGTCGCAACAGGCGTGGCTGCGGCGCCAACCCCGACCGGCACGTTCTACGTGCAGTACAAGTCCTCTCAGATGCGCTTCCAGGGTTACAATCCAGACGGCTCCCACTACGACATTCCCGACGTGCACTGGGTGCTGCCGTTCTGGGGTGACTACACCATCCACGGGGCGTACTGGCGGCCGCGCTTTGGCGTGCCGGGTAGCGACGGCTGCGTCAGCATGAGCGACCCGGATGCCAAGCTCGTCTATGACTGGGCGGACGTCGGCACGCCCGTCGTGATTCACTCGTAAGCGAATGACCGACTCTGCACAGCGCGCGACCGGCGCGGAATTCGACGCCCACGGCACGGCCGTCGGCGAGACCCGGCCCGTTCCCTTCGCCACCCGCCCGGTCCTGCGGGGGACGTTGGGCATGGTGGCGGCCGGCCACTACCTGGCCGCTGCTATTGGCCTGAACGTGCTCGAGAAGGGCGGCAACGCCGTGGACGCGGGTGTCGCCGCCGGCTTCGCGGTGGCGCTGCTGAAGCCGCAGAGTGTCGGGATTGGCGGCGAAGTGCCGATCCTCATTCACATGGCCGGCCAGAACCGCACGGTGGCCGTCAACGGCCAGGGTTGGGCGCCCCGCGCCGCCACGATCGACTGGTTCCGTTCGCGTGGGATCAGCCTGATTCCGTCCGACGGGTTCCTGCCAGCCACCGTTCCGGCGCAGTTCGCGTCGTGGTGTACCGCCCTCCAACATTTCGGCACCGCGTCGCTGGCCGACGTTCTCGGGCCAGCCGTGGACCTGGCCGAGGGCGGCTTCCCCATGTATGCGGCGCTCCACAACGCCATCCTGAAGGTTGCCGGTCGGTACTCAGCCGAGTGGCCGACCTCGGCCGCGCTCTACCTGCAGGGCGGTCGCCCGGCCGCCGAAGGCACCTTGATCCGCAACCCGGAGTGGTCGCGCACCCTCAAGGGCGCGATCGATGCCAGCCTGCGCGCCAGCAGCAACGGTCGAGAGGCGGCCATCCAGGCAGCGGTGGACTACTTCTACACGGGCCCCGTGGCGCAATCGGCGGTTGAGTTCTCCAGCCGCAACGCGTTCCGCGACGATTCGGGTGAGGCGCACACCGGGCTGCTGGCTCTTGAAGATTTCGCCGAGTACGGCGCACACGGCACGCGCATCGAAGACCCGGTGCGCGCGGCGTATCGCGGCATCGAGGTCGTCAAGTGCGGTCCGTGGAGTCAGGGCCCGGTGTTCCTGCAGCAGTTGAAGCTGCTCGAGGGATTCGAGCTGAAGACGCTCGGCCACAACACCGCCGAATACCTGCACATCTACCTGGAGTCCGCCAAGCTGGCGTTTGCCGATCGTGAGCAGTACTACGGAGATCCAGCGTTCGTGCAGGTGCCGTTGGATCGGTTGCTGTCGGACGACTACGCCGCCGAGCGTCGCGCTTTGATCGACGAGCGGCACGCCAGCCTGGAGCAGCGGCCCGGCACGGTTGGCGCGGCATCGACAGGCGCCGCCCAGCGTTGGCCGGTAGTCACCGGCGACACCACCCACGTGGATGCCGTCGATCGGCACGGCAACCTGTTTTCGGCTACGCCGAGTGGTGGCTGGATCGGTTCGTCGCCTGTCGTCGAGGGGCTCGGCTTTCCGCTGGGCACACGCGGCCAGATGTTCTATCTCGACGAGCGGCACGCCAACGCGCTCGTGCCTGGCAAACGGCCGCGAACCACGCTCACGCCCTCGCTCGCGCTGCGCGACGGGCAGCCGTGGCTGGCGTTCGGCACGCCGGGCGGGGACCAGCAGGACCAGTGGTCGCTGCAGTTCTTCCTGAACGTGGTCGATTTCGGCATGGACCTGCAGGAGGCGCTGGATGCGCCTACCGTGCAGAGCACGCACTTCCCTGGCTCGTTCTATCCGCACCAGTCGGTGCCCGGCGGAGTGCGGGTGGAGGACCGTATCCCACCGGAGGTCCGCGACGAGTTGATCGCGCGCGGCCATCGCGTGTCGGTGGACGGGCCGTGGAGCCACGGCCAGGTCACCGCCGTCGCCTACGACCCCAGCGGCGTGCTGAGCGCCGCCGCTTCCCCCCGTGGCCGCGTCGCGTACGCCATGGGGCGCTAGGCGCGGCGGCGGAACTGAGGGTCGAGCCAGTCCCTGAGCGCGTCGCCCAGGAAGTTGAAGGCGAACACGGCGAGGAAGATGGCGAAGCCTGGGCCGATGCTGCCCCACCACATCAGGTTGGTCAGGTAGCGCTGGTTGTAGTTGATGTCCTGGCCCCACGAGGGCGTAGGGGGCTGCGCGCCCAGGCCAAGGAACGACAAGACCGCCTCCTGCAGGATGGCGAAAGCGGTCGTCAGGGTGGCCTGGACGATCAGCGTATTGGCGATATTGGGCAGCAGGTGTCGGACGGCGATGCCGGCTGGACTCACCCCGATCGCCCGCGCAGCCGTGATGTAGTCGCGCTCGCGCAGCGACAGCACCTGGCCGCGCGTCAGGCGCGCATACAGCGGGATCGCCACCACGCCGATGGCGATCATCGCGTTCTGAATCTGCGGTCCGAGCGCCGCGGTGATCGAGATGGCCAGCAGCAAGGCGGGAAAGGCCAGCAGGGCATCGATGAAGCGCATCAACAGCAGGTCGACCATTCCGCCGGCATAGCCCGCGGTCAGACCGATCGTGACGCCGAGGACCAGGCCGATACCGACCGAGATCAAGCCTACCGACAGCGAGATGCGCGAGCCCCAGATCACCCGACTCAGAATGTCGCGCCCCTGATCGTCGGTACCCAACCAGAATCGGAAGCTGGGCGCCTGCAAGCCGTCGGACGCGTTGCCCTGGATCGGATCGCGAGGGCTCAGCCATGGCGCGAAGATGGCCACGACAATGAGCAGCAGCACGAGCGCGCCGCCGACATACAGGCGTGGGTAACGGCGCGGACTGGGCAGGCTCGGGCGGCGGCTGGCCACCCGGCCGACCTCAGCAGCGGTGGCCTGTGCAAGGCCTGGCGCGCTGACGCTCATCCGCCCCGCCCGAACGAGATGCGCGGATCGAGCCAGCCATACAGGATGTCCACGACCAGCGTGCTGAGCATGTACGAGATGGCCGACAGCAGCACGACGGCTTGCACCACCGGGTAATCGCGTCCGCCGATACTGTCGACGACGAGCCGCCCGACGCCGGGCCACAGAAAAATGCTCTCGGTGATGATCGCGCCCTCGATAATCGCGCCGATCTGCAGCCCGATGAGCGTCACGACCGGAATCAGGCCGTTCTTGAGCGCGTGTCGGACGACCACCGAGCGCTGGGGCAGACCCTTGGCTCGCGCGGTACGGATGTAATCCTGGCCAAAGACGTCAAGCAGGCTCGAGCGGACCTGGCGCATGTTGACGGCCATGCTGGCGGTGGCGAGCGTGATGGCTGGCAGCACCAGACGACGCAGATTGTCGCCCGGCGCGCTTGCCAGCGGCTGATACCCGCCCGGCGGAAAGACGCGCAGCAGCAGAGCAAAGACCAGGATCAGTAACAGTCCGAGAAAGAAGTTGGGTATCGAGACGCCCGCGATGGTGAAGCCAGTCGCCAGCAGGTCGATGGGCGAGTTGCGGTAGAGCGCCGAAAGCGTGCCGACCACCAGGG
>CBJLVJ010000366.1:0-4384 GCA_966426465.1 uncultured bacterium
ATGAACCCGCCAATGCCAGCGGCCCACTTCTGGGTGCCTGCTACGAGCAGGATGATGCCCGCCATCACGCGCACGGCGGTCACGCCGAGGCTGGCCTCACCTGTCTGTCTCAAGCGCAACATGATCTTTCCTCCAAGTCGATGTCAGTGCGTTCATTCCGAATACGGATAACCGGCGCGACTCGGATGTGCCGCTGAGCGGGCTGCGCGCCCAGTGCCGCTGCTGACATGCAGCACTGGCGCCCTGTGCTGGAGGTGTGTCACCTCACTCGGACTGAGCGCGGTCCCGCCTCGGGCAGGTAGCGGCTCAGGATCTCGGCGGCGTGAGCGACACACGAGCATCCTCACCGCGCTCCGCGCCAGCGTGCGCCAACTCACCGCCGCAGCCGCATAAACCATGCTCCACCACAACGATTCCCGGCGTCAGTAGCACAGAGGGGCCTTCTGGAGGCCCTGAGCGGTCGCGCCTGGCTCAGTGAGCGGCGAGGTAGTCGTACGTCAGGCGCGAGGCGCGGGCGATGGCTCGCGCCGAGTCGTCGGCCGGGCCGTTCTCGGTCAGCACGGCGATGGCGTAGCTACCGCGGGGGGTGTACACGATGCCCGCGTCGTGGCGGGCATAGGGCAGGTCGCCCCATTTGTGAGCGACCTTGACCCAGAAGGGCAGGTCGTCGCCGAGCCAGGTCACTGACTGCTTCAGCTCGAGCAGGCTGAGTGCCTGCTCGGCGACGTGGGCGCTGACCAGCTGGCCTGTCGCCAGACCGACCAGCAGGTGGGCCATGTCCGCCGCCGACGTGGTGTGGTCACCTTCCTCGCCGGCACGGTGATCGACCAGACGCGTCGCCGGCATGCCCAGCCGCTCGGCCAGCGAATTGACGTTCGCGACACCAACCACGTCCAGCAGCACCAGTGCGGCGATGTTGTCGCTGTCCTGGATCATCAGCTGCGCCAGCTCGCGCACGGGCAGCCGATCGCCCACACGAGCCTGCAGCACGCCGCTGCCGTCGGTCCAATCGTCAGGGGTGATCTCGACGCGGCGCTCCGCATCAAGTCGGCCGGCCTCCTCTTCGGTCAGCACCTCGAGCAGGATTGGCACCTTGAACAGACTGGCGGCCGGGTAGGCACGTGCGGCATCGACGCCAGCCGTGGCGCCGCTCTGCAGGTCGACTACCGCCAGGCCCAGACTGCCGGCCTCCACCGACACCTTCAACGTGTCCAGGCGACTCTGCAGGACCGGGTCGGCGTGAAGCGGTGGCGGAGCGAGGCCGGCGGCTGGTGGCCGGGCGAAGGTAAGCCCGGACGCCAGCTCGCGCAGCGTGTCCGGCCCAAGGCTCACGATGGCCGCGACGAGCAGCAGCACGAGCAGCGTCGCCCAGCCGCGCCACGAGCCAGCCTGGGCATTGTGAGCGCGCCGCCGAGAGGGGGTCCGCGGATAGGTCCGAGCCAGAGACAACCTGCTGAAGCGCCGACCGCCGGATCAGAACGGGGGTGGAATGACGAGCTTGGCGCCGATGCGCAGCGCGCGAGGATCGGACAGGCTGTTCAACGCCTGGATGCGTCCGACGCTGGTCTTGAAGCGCGCCGCGATCTGGCCGAGCGTATCGCCCGGCGCGACGGTGTAGTTGGGCTCCAGGACTTTGGCGCTGACCTGAATGCGCCGCGGCAGCTCCGCCGCGGGCGGGACCAGTGGCTGCGGCGGGCCGGCCAGCGCGGCGACCTGGAGGCCGGCCGTGGTGGCCGACGGCGTCCCGCTGCTGCTCAATCCCGAGGTGGGTTCGAAGGCGAGCAGCCCCGACGCCGGCTCGGGCCGATTGATCATCTGCAACAGGCCGAAGCCAAGGCCGAGCAAGGCCATCAGCATCGACACCGCGACGAGGCTCAGTGCATTGCGCTGCAGCCAGGGCGTGTTCTGGCGACGGCGCCGCGCACGCCGCGGCGGGGTCTGACGGTCGAGGTCTCGTGAATCGCGGCGGCGACGTTGGGCTGAGTGGGGGTCCGCCTCGCCTGCCGATCGCGCGTGGACGGGGAACGGAATACAGCGCTCCTCGGCGTGGTTCTCGATGCGCCGCACCGAACGACGCCGTCCCGGTTGTATCCCAGGCCCGGAGGCAGGGTCAAGCCAGATGCGGCCGGCTGTGACACAAAGCCGTTACAGGGCCGGCCATCTCCACGTTACTCACGGGAGACGACCTGTTTCCGACGATGTTCCAGGCCGTAACGCGGGCTCAGGCTTCTGTCAGCACACTCAACTCGGCGACTCTGGGGGTCCTCATCATGGCGAACCACCTCACCTACGACGTGCTCAGCCTGCTCGTCGAGCATCGTGCGTCGGTGGTTGAGGAGGCCAGAGCCCAACGACACCTGGCCACCTGTGCGCGCTGTCGTTCGGAGCGCGAGTGGCTGGAACGGGTACGCCGCGCGAGCTACGAAGACGCGGCGTCAGATGACTCCGAACTGTTCCCGAGTCCCTCCGTGCCTTAGCAGAGCCAGGCTGAACCCGCTCGGTATACTCGCCTCATGCTCTTGACCCGCCGCCAGGTGACGCTTGCGTTGCTCGGGGGCTCGGTCGCATCACTGCTCGCGGCCTGCCAGGCAGCGACGCCCTCCTCGAACCCGGCACCAACGCCGGCGGCGGCCAGCACCAGCAGCGCCGCGAATCCGCTCATCAAGCCGCGCGCGGGCGGCGCCGAGCTGCTCGCCGTGCAAGCCAGCAGCGAGCTCGCCCAGGGCCGCAATCGCTTTGCGCTCGGGCTCATCGACGCGCGCAATCAGCCGATCACCGCCGGCAGCGTGAGCGTGGAGTTCTTCAAGCTGCTGGCCAACGGCCAGGCCGAGAAGCGCGGCGACGGTACAGCGGTCTTCCGCAGCGTCGGTGGGGCCAGCAAGGGCATCTGGGTCACCCCGGCCACGTTCTCGGAGACCGGTCAGTGGGGCGCCCAGGTGACGCTCGACAGCGGTGATGGATCGCCGAAAGTCGCGCGGCTGAACTTCCAGGTGCGTCCGAAGTTCAGCGCGCCCGGCTACGATGACCCGGCGCCCCGTTCGGCGTCGCCGACCGATCGCGACGTGAACGGCGACACGTCGCACATCTGCAGCAATTCACCACCGTGCACGCTGCATGCGCTGAGCATCGCCGACGCGCTCGGACCCGGCCAAAAGCCGCTGGTGGTGCTGTTCGCCACGCCCGCCCTGTGCACCAGCGCCACCTGCGCGCCAGAGCTCGAGGCGGTGCAGCAGCTGCACGCGACCTACGCCGAGCAGGCCAATTTCATCCACGTCGAGATCTATCAGTACCCGTTCGACGGACTGCACACGGCCAGAACCGTCGACGAGTGGTCGCTGCCGAGCGATCCGTGGACGTTCATCGTCGACAAGACGGGTATCGTGCGCGACCGCTTCGAGGGCGCCGCGCCGGCCGACGAGCTCGAGCCCGCATTGAAGAGCGTGCTCGGCTAGCTGAGCGGGTCCTGGTCCATGCCCGAGCCCGCCAGGGTGTCGTGGTGGAGCGGCCGCTCGATGGGCTGAGTAGCGTCGGCATCGTGCTCATGGACGCGCAGCTGCTCACGCTTGAGGTCTGTCGACACCTGGCGCACGTCGTTCACTGCCGCACGGCGGACCACGACCCGTTCGCCCACGACCGTGCGCTTTTCGATCTGGACGTCCTCACGCCGCAAGGGCACGCGAATCTGCCAGCCGTCGGGCATGCGCTCGAGATGCGCGTCGAGAGGCTCGCTCATTGCAGCGCGCGCCGAAAACGATCGACCAGCCCGCCGTCGTGGTGGCGATCGCCATCCTCGTCGTCGTCGGTCGGGAACTGCTCGTGGACCATGCCGGTCTGGGCGGCGTCTTCGACCTCGACCGTCTCCTTCTTCAACGTGTCCTCGAACAGCTGACGCTGCGTCGTGGCCACGCGACGGATGCGCAGCTCTTCGCGCAGCAGCAGACGCTTGGTGACCACGAGCTGCTCTTCGTAGATGGGCACCACGAGCACGTCGCCGTCCTGGTACGGCTCAATCCTCTTGCTGACTACCTGACCGACGGGCACGTGCTCGACTTCGACCTCCTCGGCGGTGGCCTCCACCTCGAGCCGCGCGGGCACCTCCTCGATGCGCGTGCGAATGCGTGCTTCGCCCACCTCGCGCATCTTGCGCTGGACGACCAGCTCTTCCTCGCGCAGCTCGAGCGTCTGCTCGTCGGGCGGCTCAACGTTCATGTCCATCCCGAAGGCAAAGCCTGTGCCACCCGCTTCTGATCGTTGCCGCCCTCGCGCCGCCCGCCCGCCGTTTCATACAAGCTCAGCCTAACGACGGAGCGTCACACAGGGCGTCACGTGAAGACGCACAAGCGTCACGCGACCGTCATCGCGGCATCACAGTTTGGCACAAGCT
>CBJLVJ010000367.1:0-4383 GCA_966426465.1 uncultured bacterium
GCGGCGCCTCGCGCTCCACCGCCGCCCATAGCGCCTCCGCCTCCTCGGCCACCCCGCCACCGCTCAGCCCACCCGCCGCGAGCAGCACGGCGATCAGTGCCTGCAGCCGCTCAGCGCTCGGATACGTGCGACCGCTCTCCCAGTCCTGGACCGTGCGCCGACTCATGCCGGAGCGGACGGCCAGCTGATCGAGGGTCAGGCCCGTCAGGCCGCGATACCGCTGCAGCAGTTCGCGAAAGGACTCACCCGGTGAGAAGCTGGCCATACCACCCCCTGGCGCCCTGGGCGGCAGTCTATCAGGCGGCGACCGCCTTGCCCGGCTGGCCCATGCTGCTCGTTCGCACCCAGGGCCGGCCGCGCCGCGTGCTGGGCGGCGGTGATGCCGAAGCTCGGCCATGTCAGTACCGTCCAGGCCGCCCGTCGCAATGGCCCGTGCCAGGAGGCCGTCGGCGATGGCATCAGGTGTCCAGCTCGGCGAGCCAGCGGAGCGCCCGCAGGCCTGGCATGAAGCAGTACTCGCCGCCGCGGTTGACCACGAACTGGGGCAGCCCGTTCAGCCGGCGGCGGACGGGTGCTTGCGGAATGGTGAAGCGGCCGGTCCCGTCGTGCGGCCCGACCATCGGGTCCATCTCCTCTGGCATCCCAACGAAGGTGCCCTCGTCGATCCACTGGTTCTTGACGAACTCGTACTGTCGGGCCAGATTCGCCTGCAGACAGAAGAACAGGATGCCGCGATCGGCGCCGTCGTCCTCCAGTGTCCCGTCCGGCAACATCGGGCCATAGCTGGAGCTCCGCCGGATGATGCGGTGCAGCCGCGCGACGCCGACGATCTCCGAGTCGCGGGGGTTCGTGCGCCGGGCGTGCGCTCCGATCGGGCACTTGAGACCGCGCGCGTCCTCGTTCGCGGCGTACAGGAAGGCGTTGTTCCGCTCCGGATCGGCCCCCAGCTGCGGGTCGTCGCGCTCCGGGGCGAGCGCCAGCGGCGCGCCACTTGCCCACCGCCCGACGAACTTGGCGGCAAGCAGCTCCTCTTCGGCTCGACTCCTGGCCTGGGCTTTTACGTATTGACGGAACGCCGCTACGCGGGTCTGGAGTTTCCGAAAGACGACGTAGCTGCCGTTGCGACCGAGCACCGCCGGCTGGGGCATCGCGGGCAGCTCGCCGAGCTCGTTGGGGTAGCCCAGCACGAATTCGCCGGCCTTCAACGGCTGCTCGTGCGGGTTGGTTCCGGGGATTCCGCTGCCCTCGACGGCAGGGTGGCTGATGCCGTCTTTGAAGCCGAGCGAGGTCCGCTCGCTCGGCAGCACGTACGTGTCCTGTTTCCAGATCGGTGTGACGCCCGGCACAGCCCGCAAGGCGTCACGCGCTCCCGCAAGCACCGCGTCCAGACGCGCTGCGTCCGGAGCCAGCGCGTAGATGGCCAGGTGAACGTCCGCGCTTCCAAGCGGCTGCTCCCAGCGCTCGGGCGCGCTCTCGCCAGTATCGCCCAGCTCGTCCGCGCGCGCCGCCATGCCTTGCTGGAATTCGCGCGGGAAGCTGGCGAGGCTGTCCTCGGGCACGCCCAGCGCCTTGAGGCCCTGGAAGCTGAGCCCCACCGCGGCCCAGGCCTCCAGGTGCGGTTCGGTCTGGCCGGCCGCGGAGGGCACGAACGGAATCAGGCGCCGCAGCAGCTCGCGACCGTCGTGCCGGTCGTCAATGCGCGCGACGATCACGCTGCCGGCGTAGCGGGTGGGCCGGGGGTGGAGCAGCGGGGCCTGGATGTCCTCGACCTCCAGGCTGACGGTCGGATCTGCCGCGATCATGATGGGTTTCTCAACCTCAGTCCACCGCCAGCTCTGCCAGCGGCTTCAAGGCTGCCTGCTGGAGTGCTTCGGCGGCGTCTGGATCGTCCAGCGCCTGCTGGAACGCCTTCTGCACCGCCAGCGCATTCCAGACCTGCTTCACCGTCGGCTGGGGGTAGGCGCAGTTGTAGCCGATGGCCGGCACCGCGTACCCCAGGAGACACTCGGAAGCACGTGGATCCTTGATACCTACCCAGCCTTCGACGTGTTGCAAGGTCCGGTCGATCATCTGCCCGATGGCCGTCGCAGCAAAGTCCTGGACGTATTTGTCCCAGGTGCCGTCGAAGGCGCTGCAGAACATGAGCCGACGGTCGTCGTCGAAGAGCACCCACCGAAATTCATGCAGGGTGCCAATCTCCTTGATCGCCTCGTCGGCTTTGGGGTCCACCTGGTCCCCGGCGAGTTGGTCGCGCAGCATCTGTTCGTGGCCCGGCACAACCTTGAGAAAGGCCGTGAAGGCAGTTCGCGACCCGACCGTCAGGCCGGCGCGTGGATCATTCTGTCGTTCGGACATCGTGTGTTTCCCTTCGGTCGCTAAGCGCGTGTGACAGCCTGGATGTGGAGCTCGGTCGCCGGTACCGGATTCGGCGGCATCAAGTACGGGAAGAGGTCGGACGCCGGCTGTGTCGCCTGGTCCACTCCGTCACTGATGCGCGGCCCATGATCGGCGTTGATGAGCCAGTTGTAGAGCGTGTCCATGAAGTCGTGATTGAGCGATCGTCCCCCGCACGTCGCGTGCGGGCGTCCCGCCAGCACGGCGCGCTCGATCTCGAGACAGCCGTCCTCGTTGAACGGTTTTTCCAGGTCCACCACCATGTAGTCCGCAAGAAGCAACTCGGTCAGTGGATGTGACCCGTCCGGAAGTAGCGGCCAGTCGACCTTGCCATCCAGGCAATCGAACCTCGCCAGGTTGGCGTTCAAGCGGGCGCGGTACGCGCCGCGGTAGTCTTTGCTCAGGTGGAAGGCATCTTCCAGGTTGTAAGGGTCGCGGATCTCCAGATCGCGATTGACCTGATCGAACTCCTTGTTGCCCATGATCACGTTCTTCATCTCTGGACGCCCGAAGCGTTCGAGGCGGACCGGAATTTTCCCAGCCACGACGGTCTCGCCGACAACGCCAAACGAGGGTCCACGGTTCTCCTGCAGCAGCAGCGTGCTGTCGACCTCGACAACGATGCTCAGGCAGTTGAAGTTGGTCGCGAAGTTATGACCCGGTTGTGTGAACGCGAGCCGGCCGGTCTGCATCGTCTCCAGGAACGCCGGCAGGTCGATGCAGAACGGGTCCGAGCGCAGGCCCGCGAATACGCGCACGCCGTTCAGGCGCCCACCGTTTTCGTCATCGACACGAAAGCGTGTGGTGTCACCTGATGGCGCGACGAAGGAACCGTATTGGACTGGTCTGGCGCCATTCAATCCGTGTTGTGGCGCCTCGAAGCTGCAGGCAAACGCAAGCTCCGATTCCTCCGGACCGAACGGAAACGCCGGTCGGTCTGGTGCGATGGTCAGCGGGCGCAGCCTGAATCGATAGACGATCGCGTCCGAGAAGGCTGCCGTCAGCGCGGCCAGTGGATGAACGTCCAGGACCAGCACGAGGCGGCCGGGCTGCTCGGGGCTGGGAAACGCGTACATGTCCGTGATGTCGCACGCGGGACCTGCGAGGGCGCGGGGGCCCGAGAAATGATCAGACACAGGTCCGCGCTCGGTCGCTCATAATCAGGAACTCGGTCCTCGCCCCTGGCTTCAGGTCCGCGCGCTGTGGATCAGCCATACGCCTATTCCTTTCGACATCCTTGTCCTCGCGCAGCTCCAACACGGAGCTGCTGCACTCCGAATGGTGCGCCCGAGGGGTTGGTAATCACCCTCAATTCGAAGTGCGCGGACCTGGATGCGAACCGGAAGAAGGGCAGCCACCGCTGCTGCTGGATGTGACGCGGCTTGACATGGGCCGGCCATTGCTACTGGCTCCCGCCGAGGTCGACCTGCTTGCACCCGCACAGGCCGACCCCTGGCTGAGCCTGTGAGGGCACGTTAGCGGCACCGCCCGCGCCGCGGCCGAGCCCATCCCTGCTAGACTGCGGCCCGGGTGCACTCGGGTGTGGCATGGTCACCTCTGGTCCGGCTGAGTCCTTTCGCGACCTGCTGCTGCGCTACCGCGGCCGCAGCCGTCTGACCCAGCGCCAGCTGGCTGAGCGCCTCGGCGTCCACCGACGGTCCGTCCAGGAGTGGGAAAACGGCGCCACGTACCCCAGCCCCGAGCGGCTGGAAGCGCTGCTCCGGGTGCTGCTGGCGGCGCACGGCCTGATGCCAGGCCAGGAGTCGGCCGAGGCGAAGGCGCTCTGGGCGGCGGTGCAGCGCGGGGCGCCACACACCCACGCGCCTTTTGACGCCACGTGGTTCGCCCGGCTCGTGGCCCAGTGTGCCACGCCGGCCGAGGCGCCCGCCGCTGCACCTGCCTTCAGCCCACCGGTGCCCATTCCGCGCGTCCTCGAGCCAGGCGCGCCGGAGCGCCGTCAGGACTGGGGCGAGGCCCCGGCCACCATCA
>CBJLVJ010000368.1:0-4382 GCA_966426465.1 uncultured bacterium
AGTCGTAGAAGAAGATCAGGCGGCCGCCGGACAGCGCGTCCAGGGTGCCGGCCATCTTGGCCGCGATGGCGGGCGCGCGGAACGGCTGTGCGAGATGAATCGTTCCGAGTTTGACGTGACTGGTGCGACCGGCAATAACCGACAGGGTGGTCCAGCCTTCCATGATCGCGTCGTCGAAGCCGTGCATCAGGTGATCGGCCACCCACACCGAGTCGAAACCGAGGCGCTCCGCTTCGACTGCCGACTCGACGGCTGCGCGTGGATCGAGCATGGTCGCCGCGGGAGTGCGAAAGAACGCCGGGCCGGGATTGGCGAACACCGGAACACAGAATCCAAACTTCACCTGAGTCTCCGTGTCGGAGCCGGCAGCGTCTGGTCGAGACCCGCCAGGACGCGTTCGCCCAGCTCCAGGATGTGCGCGCGGATGATGCTCTCGGCCGTGTCGGGGTTGCGCGACTCGAGCGCAGCCAGAATCGGCCAGTGTCGCTCGGCGATCTGCTCCAGCGACAGGTCGCTCACCCGCAGACCGCTGATCATTGTCCACTGCGCGGGATTCAGCGTCTGCCACGCTCGCAACAGCCGACTGCTGCCTGAGGCGCGACACATCTGCTGGTGAAACTCCACGTCGGCGGCGACCAGGCCGTTGAGGTCCTGCGCGGCGGCGCATTGGCGCATGCGCTCGATCAGGTCGAGTAGCTGAGCCAGACTCGCGTCACTGGCCCGAGTCGCGGCCAGTCGTGCCCCGTATGCCTCCAGGTGCGCGCGCAACTGGTAGGCGTCTGCGACATCGTCGCGTGACAGGCCGACGACGATCGTGCCCCGCCGTGGCACGTACTCCACCAGGCCCTCCTGCTCGAGCTTTCTGACCGCTTCGCGCACCGGGCTACGGCTGATGGCCATCTGGCGGGCGACGTCGGCCTCGACGATCCTGGAGCCTGGCAGGAGGTCGCCGCCGACGATTGCCGAGCGGAGCACGTCGTAGACCTCCTCCGAGAGTGGCCGGAAGGTATGGAGCGGCTGCGCAATGTGCAGGTTCTTCACTGGCTTGCCGTAATCCCCCCATCGACAAACAACACCTGACCGGTGACGAAACCGGCCGCTGGCGACACGAAGAAGGTCACCGGGCCAACAATGTCGTCCGGCTCGGCGATGCGCCCGAGCGGAATGCGCGCCTCGAGCGCGCTTCGAAACTCCGGATCATCCAGGTACTTGCGCACCAGCTCCGTCCTGACGAACGTCGGGGCGACGCCATTGACGGTGATGCCGTGTGGCGCCAGCTCGACGGCGTGCTGGCAGATCATGGCCGACAGGCCGCCCTTGCTGGCAACGTAGGCCGAGTAACCGCGACCTCGCAGGCCGAGCCGCGAACGCACGGACAGGATGTGCACGTGGCGTCCACCCCGGTTGGCGGCGACCTGGGCACCGGCGACCGCCTGGCCGAGGAACATGGCGGCTTTGAGATTGACGGCGTACACGGTGTCGAAACCGGCCTCGGTGACCTCCAGCAGCGGCTCTTCGATCTGTGTGCCAATGCAATTGACCAGGATGTCGACGGCTCCAAGCTCGTCGACCACGTGTGTCACGGCGTCGCGAATCTCACCAGGCCAACGCGCGTCGAAGCCGAAGCCGATCGACTGATGGCCGGCCTGGGTGAGCTCTCGGGCCAGCGCTACGGCGCGCTCCGGATGGCGACCGGCCACTGCCACGCGGGCGCCGCGTGCTGCCAGCTCCTGGGCGATGGCTTCGCCGAGTCCGCCATAGCCGCCCGGGATGAAAGCAACCTTGCCAGTCAGGTCGAACAGGTCGACGGCGGTCGGGCCCAGGCTCCGGCGCGGCCGGGCCTCAGACTGCGCCAATGCTGGCCTCGCGGTACTCGAGCGCAACACCGGCCCGCTGCGCCGCCTCCACCAGCGTGCGCAAGGAGCGCGCGGCGACCTCGGCCGGGTCATAGTCGGGGCGACGCTGGACCATCACGCTGATCTCGACCGTCAGGAATCCGCCGTAGCCGGCGCGCTGCAGCGCTCGCATATAGCGCGGGTACGAAAAATCGCCCTCCCCGGGAACCAGGAACTCGTGATCGGGACTGCGGCCGTGCTGGTCCTTCAGGTCGGTGTGGACGGCATACGGCAGCAGTTGGGGCAGGTACTCGTCCATATCGCGGCCCATCACTTCGAAGTGACTGTTGTCGAGGTTCAACCTGAATCGCGGTGAATCAACCGCTTGCATCAGCCAGACGATCTTCTCGGGTTGATCCATCGCCTGGCCGACGTGCGGCTCCAGCGCGACGACACCGCCTGTCGTGGCCGCGTACTGCGCCAGCTCGGCGAACCGCTCGGCCAGCCGCACACGATCGGTCTCGTACGTCTCGGGCTTGCCCTGGCCCATCGTCACCAGCGGTGGCGGGCCGTCGGGGCCGACGAGATCGGCGGCCAGGTCCAAGCCGGCACGGATGCGGTCCAGGTTCTGCTGGAGCAGGTCGGGGTCCGGTTCCAGTAGATTGGCGTGACCGGCGATGGCGGTAAGGGTCAGCCCGGCGGCATCCAGTCGGGCGCGCAGGTCGCGCCGCTCGGCTGGCGTGATCCGCACGGCGTCGAGCGGTCCGAGACGGCCGTCGGAGACGAGGCAGATGCCAACGTAGCCGGTGCGCTGCACGAGCGCGATCTGCTGGTCGAGGGGCAACTCGCGCATGGCCCAGGCGCTGAAGGCGAGACGAAGGTTGGGCATGAGAGGGGGTGTCGGGCTCCACCACCATGATGCCTGTCGACTGTCGACAGATGCAAGCGAGTGTGCTAGCGTCTGGGGCCACCGTCACGTTGCAAGGGAGTGCACTGTCACACCATGAGCCGCTGCCGACAGTCGACAAACCCAGGGGGGACCTCGCGCGCATGAGCCCATCGCCTTCCAGCCTCGCCCAGCACGTCCTCACCCGACGCGGCCTCCTCGGCGGCGCCCTGCTCACCGCCGGCGCAACCCTGGTCGCCGCGTGCTCGTCCCCGAGCCAACCAGCAACCAGCGCTCCGCCAACCAGCGCGGCGGCACCGGCGCAAGGCGCCGCGCCAACCCAGCCGGCCCAGCAAGCTCCGGCCAGCAGTGGCGGGGGCAATGTCGACGTCACCTTCATCACCACGCAGACCAGCGATGCCGACGTGAAGATCTACCAGCAGCTGGCCGACACGTTCCATCAAGAGAACCCGACGATCACGGTCAAGATCTCGCCCACCGACGGGACCAACTACGACCAGAAGCTGCTCACCTACATTCAGGCAAACACGCTGCCCGACATCGTCCAGACCAGCGACAACTTCGCCAAACCTTTCAAGGATGCCGGGATCACCCAGGACATGATCCCGTTCGCTCAGAAGACGGGCTTCCCGTATCAGGACTTCGACCCGACCTTCCTGAACCTGGGCATGATCGACGGTCAGCTGCACATGCTGCCCAAGCAGGGAGACGTGATCATCCCCTACGTCAACCTGCGCATGGCCCAGGAGGGCGGCGTCAAGGTGCCGACCGACTTCGATCCGGCCAAGGACCCGAACGGCTGGACGTGGGACGACTTCATGACCATGTGCAAACGCCTGACCGTGGACGCCAACGGCAAACGTGGCGATGAGCCCGGCTTCGACAAGGACAACGTCGCGGTGTACGGCGCGTCGATGTCGATCGACCAGTGGTACACCTACGTGCCGAAGGTCCTGGCCGAGGGCGGCACGTTCGTGGCCGACGACCTGTCGAAGTCCACGCTCAACTCGCCCCAGGGCGTGGCCGCCTTCAAGCAGCTCACCGACCCGGTCAAGGATGGCTACTGGGCTCCACTGACCCTGATCCAGAGCCTGAGCAACCAATCCGGCAACGTCTTTGCGGCTGGCCGGGCGGCCATCGCGCCACTGCAGCGGCTGTGGGCGACGACACTCCGAGCCAGTCTGACCGACGACTTCGACGTCATCCATTTCCCGAAGGGCACCGCCCGGCGCGTGACCGGCATGGGCACCTTCGGCTTCGCCCTGTCAGCCAGGACCAAGCACCCTGACGAGGCCTGGAAGTTCCTGAGCTGGATGTATGGCGAGGAGGGCATGCGCATCATCACCGGCTCCTACGCCGCCGTTCCGGCCCAGAAGCGCTTCTACCAGAGCTCGTTCTGGCGCGACCTGCCGCCCCCGCCCCACAACAACGCCGTTTTCGTGGACGCGTTCTCGTACGGGACGACGCCGCCGCGGCTGCCGTTCTACTCGACCGGTGAGTTCCGCCAGTCGGTCACCGACGGCATGACCGGGATCACCCTCGGCAAGGCCACGCCCGAAGAGGTGGTGGCCAACGTGGACCAGGTGCTCAACAAGTACCTGCAGCAGAGCAAGTCCTGAGCGCTCCGGTGTCCTCGACGC
>CBJLVJ010000369.1:0-4379 GCA_966426465.1 uncultured bacterium
TGTACGCCAGCACCGGCAGCGTGAGCGTTGCGCCGTTGGGGCCGCCACTGGTCAATAGATAAATCAGCTCGAACGCGTTGAAGACCCAGATCGTACGCAGCACCAGTACCACGGCCATGACCGATCGCAGGAAAGGCACCGTCACGTGCCAGAATTGCTGCCATGTCGTCGCCCCCTCGATGCGGGCCACTTCGTAGTACTCCTCGCTGATAGCCTGCATCCCCGCCAGGAGCGACGCGGCCATGAACGGGTAGCCGTACCACACTGCCACGCCGATCACCGTGGCCAGCGCGGTGGCTGGCTGCCCCAGCAAGAAGACCGGCTCCGGCATCAGCCCGAGCGCCACGGCCACCCAGGTAATCACGCCGCCCTGGTCGTTGAGCATCCAGCGCCAGATCATCGCGTACACGATGACCGGAAACGCCCACGGTATCAGCAGGACAACGCGAAAGATCCGCTGGCCGCGCACATCCTGGTTCAGCAGCAGCGCGGCGAGCAGCCCGACCAGGAACTGCAAGGTAACGGCCCCGAACGTCCAGATGAGCGACACGCGGAGGGACGACCAGAAGCCGAAGACCTCATCGCCGAGCACGTCGACGTAATTCTTCAGCCCGACGAAGCTGGTGTCCGCAAACAGAAAGGAGCGGTTGGTGAATGAATACGCGATGTTGGCCAGCACCGGGTACACCAGCACCAGCAGCAGACATACTGCCGCCGGCGCCAGCGCGAGCCACATGAAGTAGCGGTCGATGAGGGTGCCGAAGCCGGTGCTCGGCACCGAGAAGGGGCGATCGACGGCGCGGGTCGCCATCAGCGCCGCGCCTGCGCGATGGCCGAGTTCATGCGCTTGGTTTCGTCATCAACGGCCTGATTGACGGCAGTGCCCTGGAGCACGATCGCCTGCATCATCTCGGGCAGGCCCGGGTTGGTCGTCAGCGCCAGCTGATTGGTGGGGTTGAAGCCGTGCACGTAACCACCCTCCACACCCGTGTTGCTGGCGTCGAGGCTAGCCTTGACCACCTCCGGGTACTGCTTCAGGATCGGGTGGTCCGCAAAGCTCGGTGACGCGGCGACCGACTTGGTGACCGGGAAGACGCCCGCAATCGAGTGCAGAAAGGCAAGGTTCGGCTCATCTTGGAGAATGAACGCCAGATACTTCCTGGCGCCATCGAGGTTCCTGGTGCCCTTGCCCAGGCCGAACCCGATGTTGGTGGTCACCGGCTTCGGCGCGACGCTCTTGCCGGGCGGCACCATCGCCCCCAGGTGCGGGACGTGTTGCGGGGCCTGCTCGGCCACCCACTGCAACAGCGCCGGCCAGGTGACGATCGATCCGACATCCTTCGACAGGAACAGCTTGATCTGATCGTCTTCGGTGTAGTTGGCCATGCCTTGCGGGCCGGTGTCCTTGACCAGGCGCGCGAACATGTCCACCGCGGCCTGGCCCTCCGGCGTGCCCAGCTGGACCTTCCCGTCCGCGTCGAACATCGACGAGCCCTGGCCGCGCATCAGGTAGTCGATGACCTCCGGCGAGTGGTCGTTCGGGGCCAGTGAGGAGCCCCAGTGATCCGGCGGCTGGGTGAGCGCCTTGGCGGCCTGGTACCAGCTATCCCAATCGGTCGGCGGCTGCAGCCCCTTGGCCTCGAACAGGTCCTTGCGGTAATAGAACATGCGCGGGAAGACGTACAGCGGCACGCCGTAATAGGCGCCCTGGTACTGCCAGACCGACAGTGGCGCGTCGAGGAAGAAGCTGGTTCCGCCCAGCTCGTTGACGACGTCGTCGGCCTTCTCCAGCGCGCCGGCCACGTAGGCTGAGCCCAGCTCGGGGAACACCGTGCTGACGACCTCCGGCATCTGCCCAGCCTGCTGCGCCGCGATCCAGCGCTGGCGCATGTTGCCGAAGCCAACGAACTCCATCTTGAGCGCCTGGTCTGGGTACTTGTCGCGGAATTTAGCGCCCCAGTCTTCGACCCATTTCTGGCGTTCGGGCTGGCCCCACGGGATCCAGAACGTGACCACCTTTGCCCCGGCCGGCACCGTGGCCGTCGGTGCGCTTGGCGCGCCACCCGACACCCCGGTGGGCTTCGCCTCGGCGCCAGCCGCGGTTGGCTGCGGACCACCTGATGGCTGACCCGGAGTAGGCGTCGACGCCGGGCCGCAGGCAGCGACCACGGTTCCGCCCGCGACCGCGAGCAGACCCCCGAGCAGGGAACGGCGGCTGATCCGCCCGGGTGTGAGAGTCAGCTGCTCCATGGCTCGCCCTCCACTGGCACGCTAGATCGACGTCTCTGAAAGTTCAGTATAGAACCGCGGTTGGCCGCATTCGGCACGCTCGCGGTACGCTTTCCGTGTTGCACTGATGCCCAATTCGTCCTCGGTCATCGTGCGGCGCGCTGTGCCGTCACCGCCCATTGCTCAGCGCTGGCGGCTGAGTTACCGCGCCACGCAGAAGCTGTGGGGCATCTTTTTTCTGCTGCCCGTGCTGCTCCTGTTCCTCGGATTTCGGCTCTACCCCATGCTGCGCGCGGTCGAGATCTCGTTTCAGCGCTACGACCTCATTTCGCCCCCGCGCTGGGTGGGCCTCGACAACTACACCTACCTGTTCACCAACGAGCGCGTGCTGAACTCGTTCAGAGTCACGGGCCTGTTCGTGGTCGGTCAGACCGTCCCACTGGTCCTCGTCGCGCTCATCCTGGCGATCTGTGTCTATTCTTTGCCGCGGTTTCGCCATGTCTTCGAGCTGACCTTCTACTTTCCCGTGGTGATGACTGCGGTCGTCGCCGCCCTGATCTGGCTCACGCTGTTTTATCCGCGTGGGCTGCTCGATCAGCTCGTCGCGCCGTGGTTCCCACAGGGCCTGCCATGGCTGACCAGCCCTGTGCTCGCGCTGCCCAGCGTCATCGCGGTCGACCTGTGGAAGTCGACCGGCTACTACATGATCGTCCTGCTCGCCGGACTGCTCGCGATTCCGAGCGAGTATCTCGAGGCCGCCGCCATCGACGGCGCTGGGTCACTCGCGCGCATTCGGCACATCGTGCTGCCACTGCTGCGTCCGCAGCTCTTGTTCGTGGCAGTGATCGCTCTGATCAACACGGTCCAGGCGTTCGACTCGTTCTACGTGCTGACACGGGGAGGTCCGGCAGACGCCACGCGTGTCCTGCCCATCGAGATCTACCTGCGCGGCTTCCAGCAGCTCGAGATGGGTCGGGCCGCGGCCGTGTCGCTGGTCCTCTTTGCCATTCTGGTGGTGCTGTCGCTGCTCCAGTTCCGGGTGTTCAGGGTGGACGACCAGTGAGCTATCAGCTGCGCCAGGCACAGCGCGCCAGTGGCTACATCGCGCTGTACGCGGTCCTGATCGTCTTCTCGGTGGTCATGCTCGTCCCATTCGTGTACGCGGTGCTTGGCTCGCTCAAGCCCGAAGCCGAGGTGTTCGCCGTTCCGATCCGCTGGCTGCCGTCCCAGCCCCAATGGCAAAACTACGTGCTGCCGTTTCAAAAAACGGTCGGCCGATACTTCCTGAATTCGGTCATCGTTTCTGGAGCGCAGACGCTGGCGCCCCTGGTGCTGTGCTCCATGGCCGGCTACAGCCTCGCCAAGTTCCGCTACCCCGGGCGCAACCTGGCTTTCCTGTTCATCCTCAGCACCATCATGCTGCCAATCCAGGTCACGCTGGTGCCGACGTTTCTGATCATCAAGGACCTGGGCTGGGTCAACAGCTACGCCGGGCTGATCGTGCCCGGCCTGGCGACCACCTTCGGCACGTTCCTGATGCGCCAGTTCTTCATGTCCGTTCCCAGCGAGTACATCGATGCAGCCCGCATCGATGGCGCTGGAGAGCTGCGCATTTACTGGCAGATCATGCTCCCCATGTGCCGACCGGCGCTGTCCGCGCTGGCCGTCTTCAGCTTCACCAATTCGTGGAACTCATTTCTGTGGCCGCTGGTGGTGGTCAACCAGGACGAGATGCGCACCATCCCGCTCGGCATCGTCTTCTACATTGGCGAGCAGCGCGCTCCCGAGTACGGCCAGCTTCTGGCCGTGGCCGTGCTTGCCTCGCTGCCCGTTCTGGCGTTGTTCCTGGCGATGCAGCGCGAGTTCATCCGCGGCGCGGCTATCTCCGGTCTGAAGGGATAGGATGAAAACCAGGGAGGCTTCCGATGGACGACCAGCATTCATCGACTGAGGCGCACAGGCTGTCACGTCGCGCGCTGCTCCGGACGGGTGGACTCAGCGTCGGCGCGCTCCTGCTCGCCGCGTGTGGACAGTCCGCCACGTCGGGCCCGAGCGGCGGGACATCCGGCCAACCAGCGCCTGCCTCCACACCAGCGGCGGCGGCGCCTCAGGCGGGCGCCAGCGGAGCTCCGGTCAAGCTGGTGTTCTGG